>NZ_BMFT01000005.1 GCF_014639155.1 Paenibacillus segetis | reverse complement strand
CTCGGCGTTTCACTTGGTGTCGGGCTCGGCGTTTCACTTGGTGTCGGGCTCGGTGTTACACTTGGTGTGGGGCTCGGTGTTACACTTGGTGTGGGGCTCGGTGTCGGAACTAGTGGGGGATCAATGAATGGGACATGATGTCCTTCTATACTTCCTATAATTGAATCAGCAACTAACGTTCCATCAATTTGACCATATGTCGTCTGAATATGAGCTTTAGGTGCAAGTACCGAACCTTTAACTCCACCATCCAAGATCTGAACTAATGTTGCTTCATAAAAATTAAACAATACCCTTTGAGGGTCTATATTAAAATATCCTGCTGTCCCCATAACTCTATTCGTACCGCTAACATTAATAATCGTTGTCGAACCCTCAGGAACATCCAACCATAACTCTCCAATGTTTTGATCGATACTAAAGACATTAAGTACAGGATCCTCACCTTTTAATTTCAAAGGCTGAGGCTCGCTGGAATTGACTATTCCGTTTGGTAGAAGATTAGCTAGTTCCGAAGAACTTTTAATCAAATCCAACCTTGCATTTTCAAAATCCATTACATTATCGATATTTCCCTGTCTCAATTCACCATCCGGAATGCCAAGACCGGAAACAGTTAAGGAGCCTCCATATACTGCATCGCCACTATTAATTTGACCGTTACTGAAGACTAAATCTTTCTTTACGATCAAAGCCTGTTCACCTGGCACTTTCTCACTATTAATCGAATAGTTAGCAAAACTAGCATTTCCCCCAACTGCCACTCTTCCTTCTACATCAGAATTAGACATATTGAGGTCCTTAAAAATAAAGAAATTAAAATCACCCGCTACCCCTAAGTAAGTTGATCCACTTGCACGAGCCGTCCCTCTAAAACCTTGTAATGAGCCTACAATGAGCAGCAAAATCAACATACTCACCCATACAATCTGGCTCTTTCCCCTTCTTCTCAAGTGCTCACCTCCATAAACATATTGATAGATTGTAAATAAAAGTTTCTCCTACCTAAAATTTATGTCATTTAAACACAAAAAAGACTGCCATCATAAAACTCATGGCAGTCGGACGATCATTGCACCTAAGGTACATTAGACTCCGGACTTTGCGTCCTATCCTTTCGGATAGTTTGCTATTATACATGATAACAATATAAAAATGGATTCTCCATCTCGATGTTATCAACTCAAAAAATCAGTGATATTTAGCACATTCATCCAATTTATCTGTATCATATATGGTTTATTTATTCACGTCAAGATTTTTTTATCACATTTCACTTTTTCTTCCATGTTTCTCTACAAACACCCATTTCCTAGTAGCAAAGAAGTTAATGATTACAGTACCACAAGTCACGATCAGCTTAGCTAGAATGGGATGAAGACCCACCTGGTGGATGAGCAAAGACAATAAAGGAAGCGAGCAACCAAGAACCACTAAATTGATCAATGCAAACTTCGTAAACTTTGCAATATCAAATTTTTGCTGATGGTCGATCCTATCATTAAATGTTAATCGTTTATTCATAAAGTAGCTATTCAACGTACCAGCTGCATACGAAATACACTGAGCCAATAACGCGAATACCCCCAACCACAACAACAAGGTAAATATCACAAAATCGATTCCCGTGTTCACTAAACCTACCAAGTTAAACTTCAAAAATTGTTCAATTGGTTTTTTGAGAGATTTAACCGACATATGCTTCCGTCTTAGCCTCCGATATTTCTGTTGTTTGTACTTCCTTAGTCTCAGGATAACCTTTGGTCTCACTGACAATATACAAAGGTCTATCTTTAGATTCGTCATAAATACGTCCGATGTATTCCCCAATAACACCTAATAGCATGAGGACGATACCGTTGAACAATAAATTAATCCCTATAACTGAAGCCCAGCCTGCGATCGTTTTGGATGTGAATATCTTTTGAAATAATACGACGAACAAATATATGAAACTTGATATCGACAAGGTGAAGCCTAGATATGAAGCCATCTTCAATGGCTTATAGGAGAAGGATGTAATTCCATCCAACGCAAATGAAATCATTTTACGCAGTGGATATTTCGTTTCACCTGCAAAACGTTCTTCGCGCACATACTCCACATACGTTTGGCGAAACCCGACCCAGCTCACAAGACCTCTAACAAAACGATTCTTCTCCTTCAACCCCTTAAGCACATCACAAACTTTACGATCTATTAGACGAAAATCTCCAGTATCGAGTGGAATTTCAACACTGGTCATTTTTCTTAGCAGTCGGTAGAATAATTTGGCCGTGATTTTCTTGAACAAAGTCTCGCCTTTACGAACCAACCTTTTCGCGTATACGACCTCATACCCTTCCTTCCATTTGGAGATCATATCGAGAATGACTTCCGGTGGATCTTGAAGGTCTGCGTCAATAACCACAATAGCATGTCCTTTCGCGTGATCCATACCTGCAGTAATTGCAATTTGATGACCAAAGTTTCTCGAGAAATCGATCACACGCACATTAGAATCCCTATTGGAAATATCACCGGCAATGGCTGCTGTACGATCCCTGCTTCCGTCATTTACTAGAATCATTTCGTAGTTCTCTCCGGTGCAATCCATTACCTGTTTCAACCTGAGATAAGTATGCTCAATAACTTCCTCCTCATTGAACATGGGGACAATAATGCTGTACATGATTGACATGATCATTCTCCTTTCAAATTTTACCGTAATCTAAATTCTAAAAAACCCACGTTTGGAACCAGCGCAAAATATGATCTACATAACTTTGTTTAACGACCATTCCAGATAGCACCGGATAGAACATGATGAATAACAGAGCAGCTACGGCAATATAAGAATAGCGAATGTATTTAAAACTCTCGAACTTGGATTCAAACACTTTCATCATATAAATAATGCCTAAAATCATAAATGGCACCATTGCAAAATAGTGATACAAAAAAGTGGATCTCGGCACTAACATCCATGGTACATATTGCGACAGAAAAGCGATCCATATAACGTAAAACCTTTTATCCTTACGCTTAATTGTGAACCAAATCGTTAATAGCATAGCAAATATACCGCTCCACCAAACCAAAGGATTCCCCATTGTAACTATACTTGAGACTAATCCGGGATCAACTTGATCACCAGCGCTATAGAACCAAACAGGTCTTTTCATAAACGGCCACTCCCACCATGAAGAGGCAAAGGGATGGGTCGATTGAAGCTGACTGTGATAATGATACATATTCGTTTGTTCCTGTATTAAGCCTTTGATAGTAAATCCAGCTTGAGAAGCCGTTAACGATGGAATAAAAGCTAAACTATATATAATTAACGGTATTATTATAAAGAAGCCGATACATGAAGCCAACGTAATAATACAGTTACGTCCAAATGACCTCGCCGCATGTTCGTAAGCTAATCGTGTTGCATTATTCAGCCCTCCTTTTGCTAATGCTTTGCTAGCTGCAACAGACTGACGGTAACGTTCATAGAGTGAAATTCCTAGCATGATCGCTAATCCAGCTCCGCCATAAAGCACGATCCATTTTGATGCTACACCAATCCCAAAGAATAAACCTGATAAGAACAGTGGATTAAGTGTCTTCCTTAACGGGATTAAGTAAAAATTCTGCGACACATAGCGATACATAAAATAAAACATCAGCATGATGAAAAAGACACCATATACATCGATCGTAGCAATTCTGGTTAATGTAAAATGCATGAAATCTAGTGCAAATAGCAATGCTGCGGTGACCGCATACTCTCTTTTACCAAATAAACGTAGGGCAAAGACATAAATAATAGGTAACATTCCTGCACCAAATAACGTGCCAACAATCCTCCATCCAAAAGGGGTTACTCCAAACAACTTTATCCCGATAGCTATCAGTAGTTTACCAAGCGGCGGATGGGTATTCTCGTAAGGTACTATCCCGTGTAAATGTTCGTAAGCAGTACGAGCATGATAGATTTCATCAAAATAAGTACTATTTAAATAACTTTGTTTATAAGCAACGGACGATGACTCATCAAATAGATTAGCTGGCGTCCCTTGGATTGAGCCAGTGGCATTATCCGCATAAATCTCCTTAATATCTGTAGGTGTCGATTTCCCCTGTTCAAAGAAAGCAATCTCATGCAGCATAAATCCAGGTGTCTCAACTGTTAGCTTCGCATAACGTGCACTTACATCTATAGGAATGATATTCCATTCGAATACCTTGCCTGTTGGGTCTACCTCCTGTGCTTGAGACCACTCATCTGGAGAATTACCAAATTCAATCTTATATTTACCTGAACCTACACCACCAAAAATATTCATCTGCGCCAGTTGTTTTGTATCGCCTAAATCTACATAAAAGTTCTCTCCTGCCGCACGTGGTTCCCACACCGTTTGAGGATCCTTCATTGATCCCAAATTATTAAGAGCTAATGCCGTATACAGAAGAGTGATCGCTACAATCCATATCCAATCTTTTCGTCTTAAAAATCTGGAATCTCCTCTCTTCGGTTTAGTGTCCGATTTGACGATCTCAGATAATATCTTGTTCTCTTTCTCCACCCTTTCTTGCTCAGTGATCGGCTGTAGTAGCCTCCGCTTCCCAAGATAATAAATGTCATATCCCAAATACAGCATGTAGGCCAGCAATCCCAAATTACCTATAGAGCATAACATTACGATACCGTCCGTAGGTGGACCCTGCCCAATAGACGTATAGGAATGTAGGACATAAGCGACATTCACAAATTGAGTCACACTGAACCCGAAATATAAAGAAAGGAAACGTCTATCTTTGCTCTGAATAAAGCAGAATAAGCAAAGGATTAATGCTGGAAACATATAACGCTCATGCATTTTAGGACCAAGAATGAAAACGACTGAAATCAGTACAAGTCCTATAAAATAAGAGGCTGCCGCTTTTTTCCCCGCTTTACCCATAAAAAAGTACACTGCTAATGCAGTTGCCACAAGTATCGAAATGTTTCCCCAAGTCTGATAGGAAAGAAGTAACCATTTCTGATCAATAGGTACCCAGTTCCCACCGGTTAGGGCAAATAGATTAAATGCATTAACTGATGCATAAGGGTAAGAGGATAACGTCGACTTGTAGAGATTAACTAGTGCTACAAACCCTCCATTCCCCCAGAAGAAAGGGAGTGATAGCAAGACGAATGCTGCCAGACCATAACCTGCACTATACAAAACCCGTTTCCAATCACGTCGATATAGAAATGCTAGAAGAAGTACTGGAGTAAAGATTAGCGCTTGGGGTTTAATTAATACTGCAATAGCAAACCAAACTGCCGACCGCTCCATCCGTCCTTCCGTGTTACTGATAATAGCCAGAATTAGGAATATAACGAAGAACCCGTCCATTTGCCCCCAAGCCGCAGAGTTTACTAAAGTACCTGGGTTAAACAGATATAGCAACATCAAGCCAAGAGCTAGACCCTTTCCAAATCTCTTCTGCCCCGATCGATAGATGATAATTCCTGCAGTTAAGTCACCTAATATAGCTGGGAGTTTAAAGAGAAGTCTTGCAGCTACAGAAGTCGATTCAAGCCCGAATACCGATTTGATAGACCCTAGTAAATAAAGGACATACATATAACCAGGTGGATAATCAGCAAATACCCCATCTTGATAGAAGTGACCCATCCCTTGTGTTACCACGCGATCCGCCCAACCCATAAAAGTATACAAATCTCCGGTATACCCAGGTATCGCTACTGCAATCCAAATACGAATGATTAACGCTGTCACAATTGAAAGTGATAGCCACATCTTGTAATCCGGTCTTAATATCTCCTGCCACTGTTTCCGCAGCATTTTTGTGTATACGAACGCAAACAACAAACTGAATAACACGGTGATCGCTAGCACGGGTAAAACCGAGACAGGCTTTTTAGTTACTTCTTCTTGCTTGTTCTCATCTTGTCCCTGATTTTCTGGAGCAAACATCGAAATGACTGAAATCCCTTGTCCAGGTTTGTCTACTTTTTCTACGGAAATATCATCGAATAACGCCTTTCCCGCTACGAGCGTTCCATATGCGCCGATTCCCGCACCAATAGATACATCTTGTTGATCAGGACCCGTTTGCCCATAAAAAGAAATCTCTTCCCAAGTGCCACTAGGGGTGATTAATTGGGGATAATCTCCCATAACGCCCAATATAAATAGGTTGGCCCCTGCTGTGGCAGCCTCCTCCATCTGCACAACTTTGACCCAACCTGATATTTTATAATATGAATTTGCCTCAACGGACACCTTCTGAACCCATTTGGCATGATCTGGATTAAAATTGTTAACAACCGCAGCCGAGTTACCTGAATGAACTTCACCACTCTCCACAGAAAGTTGACTAGCACTTTCCTCTGTCACCCATACATCTTGGCTCCAAAATTCAGGCACTGCCGATTGGGCGTTCTCAAAGCCTCCATTTTGTATTAAGTTCTCCGCTGCAAAAATGCGGGCAGGATTCAAACTTACCAGGAGCAGCAATACTCCAATAGCCACAACATATTTTGTTATCCTCGACATTTCCCCTCTTCACCTCAGACGATAATTTTGCATCGGTCAGATATTATACTGACGGTTATTTTGATTAAATTGTGATTGGGCCTAGAAGCAAAGAGGTTGAATCTAGGTAATATATTATTGGTACAAAATAACTATACTAGTAACATTATCTTTAATCTAATGTAATAACCGGTATCGGTCAATCCTATACGCATAAAAAAAGCCTGCAAGTCCGTATGACGGACCTGCAGGTATTCGAAGTAGATTAATAGTTAGATGAGATGTTAACCTGCGCTACCAAGGAAGATATAACGAAGAATTATCAGTACGGCCAATACCCACATGAGCCAATGAATATCGTATTTTTTCTTCCCAATAACATTAGCTACGAATGCAAGAACAACATAGAATACGATACCAAACGAAATTCCGTTTGCGATGTTATAAGTGAAAGGCATCATAGCGATCGTCATGAACGCTGGAATAGCTACAACCATGTCTTGGAAATCAATCTCACGAACGGACTGCATCATCAACACACCGACGATAATCAGTGCAGCAGCGGTTGCAGAACCTGGAATCAGAGCAGCCACTGGAGCTAAGAACAATGCTAACAAGAAACATGCGCCTGTCGTTACTGCGGTAAGACCTGTACGTCCACCTTCAGCTACCCCAGCTGCACTCTCAACAAAAGCCGTAGTAGTTGAAGTACCTAACATTGCACCACCCGTAACAGCTACAGCGTCAACAAACATAGCTTTACCAACGCGTTTCTTACCTTCTACAGGGTCTTTCATAATTCCGGCACGAGTTGCCGTACCAACTAATGTACCAAAAGTATCGAACAATTCAACGAATGTAAATGTAACGATTGCAGATACGATACCGGTATGAAGAATACCATCCCAGTCAAACTTCATAAAGTTAACTTGTGTAAAATCAGGAATCCATGGAGTTTGTGGATCTGACAAAGTGTTTAGATCTACAACACCCATTAACAATGCAACAACTGTTGTGCCTAAAATCCCGAACAGAATCGCACCACGAACATTAAGTACCATCAAGATACCGATCAGAAGCAAACCAATAATAGCAAGTTGAACATCACTGTTTGTCAAGCTACCCATGTGGATAACTGTTTCAAAAGAAAGTACATCTGTAAATGTATGTGCAGCAATATCATTACCAGCCTCAACACCAATGGTCATCAAACCACTGTTCTTAAGACCAAGGATCGCAATGAACAACCCGATCCCTACCGTGATAGCATGTTTAAGTGAGTCTGGAATTGCATCCAGCAACATTTGGCGTACCCGAGTAATTGTAAGTAGGATAAAAATCAAACCAGAGATAAAAACGGCTGTTAGACCCATTTCCCAAGTAAAAGGATGATCCGTTGTAGACGAAGACAGAATAACGGAGGCAAAGTAAGCATTCAGGCCCATACCTGGTGCAAGTGCTACTGGGAAGTTAATGAAAAGACCCATGGCGATCGTGAAAATACCAGCTGCAAGAGCAGTCGCCAAGAAAACAGAGTACCAGCCCATATCAATCTGACCAAATGCAGTAAGCGTGTTCGGATTGACCGTTAGGATGTAAGCCATGGCCATAAACGTGGTCAGACCCGCCATAATTTCCGTACGTACTGTTGTACCATTCTGTTTAAGCTTAAAGAACCGATCCATGATTTAAAAACTCCTCCTTATAATGAGTCGGAAACGACAAAAAGCCCGGGTTACATTAACACTCACCCCGGCTATGTGAACAAAAGAGGCATGAAAAAATGCTGTACACTTAAATCGACTTGGTTGCCGTCACTTAAGTCCAACACTTCATACATATCACGCTTCTTCATTTCGTAGCCAGATCATTTACGGTGATCTCGTAGAAACTCCCAGGCCAATCCCCGGAATTATACGAAAAGCATTTAGTTGTAGTTTGTCGAATATCCCCGACAGTCTTACTTTGAAGACTTATCACATGATTTATTCTAGGCGTGAAGAACTATATTGTCAACATAAAAACGAATATTATTTTATGAAAAATCAATAAACGTTCGTGATTGGTTATATTATTAGTGTTTTTCTCCGTAAAATTTACTTCTCATGTCATTATCCTACAAAAAAAGTCTGGAGTCGTATAGTAACGAATTCCAGACTTCGTAATTTATTGGTTATTCATCCCCACTCGACCGTTACTATTTCACGCAATCTGATTCGCTTGCCCTCTAAATCAATCAATATTAATAGCACAAAAAAAACTTACAAAAACTTAATATATAATCTAAAAAAACTTACATAATTGCAAACCGCTTCATTTTGTGATACCTTTGGTGTGAGGTGATCAACATGGATCAAACGCAACGATTAGCGAGGATTCTAGAAATATTGGAAGATCGAAAGCAATTGACACAAGAAGAATTGGCCATGATCTTCTCCATCTCCAAAGATACGGCACGAAGAGACATACTCGCATTAACGGAGCAAGGCTTAGTCGACCGCATTCGAGGCGGCATTTCCTTGCCGGTCATGAGAGCCCAAATTGCAAGTTATACGGATCGTCTAGTAAATCATGCAATCGATAAACAAGCCATTGCGGCCAAAGCCGTTGAATGGATCCCAAACGGAGCAACGATCATGCTCGATGTCTCCACGACGGTGCATTTCATTTCCAAACAGCTGACACAGACGGGATTGCTCGTCGTCACCCATTCGATCGACAATGCGATTTCCGTCTCGTCCCGACATCAAGACAACAAAGTATATTTGCTGGGCGGTTATTTCAACCCCGATTCCCACCTTTTATACGGTTCTTCGATCGGCGAGCAACTGAAGCAATTTTATTTTGACTATGCGTTTATCGGCGCTTCAGGCATAACCGAAGATGGGCTGTTCTATTCTGAGCTGGAAGATGTCCAAGTGAAAAAATCGATTCTACAGCATTCCAAAAAAGTCTGTCTCGTGGTGGATGCATCTAAAATGAATCAGACGTCGTCTTTTAAAATCAGCTTTGAAGGAATCGATCTTCTTATTACCAATCAGCATCTGCCTGCAGCGATCCAAGAAAAACTAGACTTGTACGGCATTGAAGTCATAGTAACCTCAGAGGAGGAGCACCTGTGAAGACGATACTTTCCAACATTACGATGATTCAGAACGGAGCGCTTATGCCTGCTAGCGTCTGGATCGAAGATCACAAAATCAAATCCATACTTCCTCCGAATCCGGCAGCGGAAGATGTTCAAGATGCAGACCGTATCTTGGACGGACAGCATAACCTGTTGATTCCAGGTATGATTGACGTCCATATCCACGGCGCAAAAAATCATGACATGATGGATGGAACGACGACTAGCATTCAAGCGGTATCCAAAGCATGCGCAGAAACAGGATGCACTGGATTTCTGGCTACGTCCGTAAGCTCTTCACTGGATGACCTTCTCGCCATGATTCGCAGCGTCAAACAAGTCGTCGGTCATGAAGAGGGTGCCAAAATTGTCGGAATCCACCTGGAAGGCCCTTACTTGAACGTTGCGCGCAAAGGCATGCAAAACCCGAAATATTTGAGACATCCTGATCTTCATGAAATGGAGCTAATCTTCCGCGAAGCCGGAGATCTGATCAAGATGGTCACGATCGCTCCCGAGCTGCCTGGCGGCATCGAACTTATTCATGATTTAACACGCAGAAATGTCGTGGTCGCCATCGCCCATTCCGACGCTACTTACGAGGAAGCACAATTGGCCTTCCATGAAGGAGCCACCCATATCACCCATTGCTTCAATGCCATGCCGAGCATCCATCATCGTTCTCCCGGACTTGTGACTGCCGCATTAGAGAACGATCAGGTCAGCGTTCAAGCGATTGTCGACGGTGTGCATTTGCATCCCGGCATTATCCGCCTCATGCATAAAATCAAGGGACCGGAACGCATGGTTTTAACGACCGATGCGCTGCAAGCCATGGGGGTCGGCGATGGCGAATATCTGTTCGGCGGTCATCACGTGACGGTCAGGGACGGCATTGCGAGACTGCAAGATGGCACGTTGGCATCCAGCACGATAACGATGAACCGTTCCCTCAAACTGAGCACAACGTTCGGCATCTCGCTGGAAGACAGCATTCGGATGGCTTCTGCCACGCCGGCGTCGATCCTTCAGTTGAATCAAATCGGGCGAATTGAAGCAGGTTACGATGCAGATCTCGCCCTGCTCGACGAGAACTTCGAAGTCGTCGAAACGTTCATTAAAGGCGTACCATATCAAGCATCTCTATAAAACAAAAGCACAAAAAGCCGAAATCCCTTGAAAACCAAGAGATTCCGGCTTTTATTCTATTTCCTATTCCCACTCAATCGTTGCAGGTGGTTTCGAAGTAACGTCATAAACGATACGGTTGACGTTCTCCACTTCGTTAACGATACGAACCGAGATTTTCTCAAGTACGTCCCAAGGGATACGTGCCCAGTCGGCTGTCATACCGTCGATGGAGGTAACGGCACGAATGCCGACGGTGTAAGAATAGGTTCTAGCATCACCCATAACACCTACGCTCTTCATGTTTGGCAATGCGGTGAAATACTGCCAGATCTCGCGATCTAATCCGGCTTTGGCGATTTCTTCACGCAGAATGAAGTCAGAATCACGAACAATCTTAAGCTTCTCTTCCGTTACTTCGCCAAGCACACGAATGGCAAGTCCAGGACCTGGGAACGGCTGTCTCCAGACGATGGCCTGCGGCATACCAAGCTCTTCGCCGACTTTACGTACTTCGTCTTTAAAGAGTGTGTTCAACGGCTCGATCAGGCTAAACTTCATGTCTTCAGGTAGTCCACCAACATTATGATGTGATTTGATCGTTTGCGCTGTCGCTGTTCCACTCTCTACGATATCCGTATACAGTGTACCTTGCGCTAGGAAATCAAAATCACCCATCTTAGCAGACTCTTCATCGAAGCAGTAAATAAACTCATTACCGATAATCTTACGCTTTTGTTCAGGATCATCCACACCAGCTAGCTTACTAAGGAAGCGTTCACGTGCGTCAATCTTCACGACATGGATGTCGAATTTGCCGACAAATGTCTCCATAACGCTTTCTGCTTCTCCCTTACGTAAGAGACCATGGTCAATGAACATACATGTCAATTGATCACCTATTGCGCGGTGAATAAGCATAGCCACTACTGAAGAATCAACGCCACCACTCAGCGCGCACAATACTTTTTTGTCTCCAACTTTGTTACGAATATCTTGAACCGCGTCCTCGATAAACGTCTCCATGCTCCAGTCACCTTTGCAACCACACACTTCATACAGGAAATTTTTAATCATTTCATTCCCATGTACAGAATGTCGTACTTCTGGGTGGAATTGTACGCCAAACATCTGACGCTCTTCATGAGCAAAACCAGCGATTGGCGCATGTTCTGTCGAAGCGTCGATACGGAACCCGGTTGGAAGCTCCACAACATGGTCTCCGTGGCTCATCCAAACGGTTTGTTTGGCATCCAGTCCTTTTGTCAATACAGAATGATCGGCAAAATCTACATCGGCTTTTCCGTATTCACGCTTAGCCGCACGTTCTACCTTACCACCCAAATCTTGGGCCATTAATTGCATACCATAACAAATCCCGAAAATTGGAACACCGATATCATAGATAGCTTGATCAATTTTCGGTGCACCTTCTTCATAAACGCTGGACGGTCCACCAGAGAACACAATCCCTTTTGGAGCTAGCTCACGCAAACGCTCCGCTGAAGTGTTGTATGGCAATAATTCACTATAAACACCTAAATCACGAATTCTTCTTGCTATTAGCTGATTGTATTGTCCTCCAAAATCCAGAACAACAACGATTTCACTTGGCTTTTTCATTACCGAGCCTCCCTTAATATGAGACTTATTATACGAAACGACAAAAGAGGTAGTCAAGGAAGATCACATATGTGATATTATTCCTGCTGAACAGCCATATTCCAGCATTGTTTTAGAAAATCCCTACTCGCTTTTCGGTCTATCCTAATTCTTCCATAATATAAGGATTCCCATACAGTGATGAAGTGTTCTAATCGCACCCCTTTTTCCTGATTACCCCAAGTGATGAGCTGGGCATATTCCCTAACCGTCATCGTTTGTGGCTTATTACCATAACGTAAGTAAATCTCACGCCATACCCTTTCTGCAGCGCTCAGCATCAGGGTCCGATCTGGAAAACGGCGATAAGGTTTGACCATCTGTAGCCATAAGAGAATGATATTCCTGCGAAACATAATCTCCCGGTATACCATGGTCAGGAATCCAGTACCGAGAACTACAGCAATTGTTTCAACCAAATATCGATGCATCCACAATTGCAGTTTTAGAGCTGCTTCACTTATCCCCTGCTTCAAGCTTCCCCAAGTATTGTTAATCATCGGAATGATGCTAGATAACTTACCGCTATCCTCGTCATGAAGAGATGATACAGAAGCTCCGGCATCATAATCGAACCCCGGAGTAGGATCAAACGGAACCCAACCTTCACCAGGAAAATATACCTCAACCCATGCGTGAGCATCTGCATAACTTACGTTATAGAGTCGACTGTCCTGTTTATTAGGCTCTCCCGGAGCAAACCCCTTTACCCAACGCGTAGGAATGCCAGCGCTTCTGAGCAGGACCGCCATGGAAGTGGAGAAATGATCGCAATATCCACTTCGTGCTTCAAATAAGAAGTGATCGACAAAGTCATCCCCTGCTGAGGGAATGTTGGAAGTCAGACTATAGGTATAATTTGACTCCAAATAATTCATGACAGCGAGGACTGCATCATAACGGTTGGATGTATCCCGAACCAAAGTAATTCCCAGATCTCTCACACGCTGGGGTAATTTCACCGGAAGTTGCAAATAACGTTGCACATTATCCTCAGGATCAGAACCTTGAGTAAGTCTTAGTTTCTCACTTGGAACTTGTTGTAATGCTACTGTCAGCTCATAACCTTGAAGAGGTTGTGCCGTACTTACAGAATCGATAATTAATGCATCGGATTCCGCATCAAATCGAGGAGCTGATAGCGATGATCCTGCTTGGTCTTTACCTGAATTAATACTAGTTAGGCTCACCGGAATACCACCGCCGATAAGCACTACTTTCCCACTTATAGGTTTATTAAATGTAATAACTTGCTCAATCCATTCACTTTTGAAGGTAGAAGCCCCCTCAAGAGTAGACTCCATATTCTTCAATCCTGCGTTACTCTCGATAGAAGGATCTTGCGTCCATCCACGCCCACTATAGAAGCTCTTACTTTCTCCTCGCCAATAAGTAGGGCGCGGGGAGCGTGCAGTGAAGAAGAGTTCGTGTCGCAGGGTCAAGGATGAACCAAGCTCTGTATCGTCACGGCTGTATCCCGATATTGCGTAATCTGCGCTTTGCCGACTTGGCGATGTTGCGCCACTCCAGTCCCCAAAGGCTTGGATTGCCTTATGCCAAGGAATGTTCATTGTGGGCCGATTTGGAATTACCAAACTTAGCAAACCAGCCCCTAGAACACAGGTCAGCACAGTAGCACTACCGACGATTATCCATGTTTTACGACTCTTCGCCGCGGGATTCATAAAGATGAATGCCTGAAGAAGTAATCCCCACGCAGCAGCTCGAACAAGTCCAGCATACACGGATAGGTCAAATGCTAGGTCAAGTGCCAGCAAATAAAATATGGTGACAGAAAAGAACAGCATGATGCTCCCCTTACTTATCGCTAACATTTGCACTGAAACAACTAATAAAGTCCAGCCGATTAGCAACAGAAGTATACGTGATTCCATGCTGATTCCATAGATTCTGCCTGAATGAAATATCTCAGACACATCACCCGCCCCAACCTTCAAATAGCTAGCAAACCAGCCTATTCCCTTCTCCCTGCCATAGACATAAAACATGGTCCCTATAATGAGCAACGGAGGAAATGACGTATACAAAAATACAGGTAAGCGCAGACAACCAAGAAACAACAAGATCCCGGTTAGTATAAAAAAAATCGTGACACTAAATGTTTCGCCCTCGTTTATAAGCGAATACAGTGGATAGAGCCATTCACTGAACAAAGCAAATAGAAGCATTGATACTATGATTCGCTGGACCCAATCCTTTAATGCATCATTCTGCTGTATCGATAACTTATGAGTAGGTGAGGCACCCACATGTGAATGAGAAGAAGAGCTTTGTTTCTCAGGCACTAACATGGGCTGTACCTCCTTCTGTCGCGGAGAATGTGGCGATATGTGATGTGAGATACCGAATGGTAATTCCATACTCCTGAAGGCGTGTACTCCACTTCTCACCCTCCGTGCCGGGTGCCGATCTATTGACACACCATACTTCGGGCTGATCTCCGCTATTCGATAGACGAAGAATAGACTCTGCCATCTCTGGGGTCATGATTCCAGTGATAATTGTCATGATTTGAGGCTTCCCGGATCGGCATTGATTAGCACGAACAAATAGCTTCGATACAGACTCAGAATCACCGTTTTCTTGCAGAACACCAGCCAATAAATTTAAGCCATCATATAGACCACGATTTCCTGAAAGATGTTTTGCGCTCTCCATGTCCCCATAGCAGAAGTAGACATCTCCACTCCCTTTAGTAAATTCCCTCTTTAGCCAGGTTGCAGCTGCAGATATGGCCATTTCGAACATCTGATTAGTCTCGCCTAAGCCCACCATTCTCTCTGCAGACTTCCCCCCTAGGATATGAGCGTAAGCTCCTCTTCTGGTATCGAGCAGTAAATAACGAGGCTCCTGACCAGCCTCATCCGGAATACGAGTTAATAATGATCCTCGCTTGGCAGAACCTTTCCAGTGTATGCGGCGTAACGGATCTCCTGCCTCGTACTCTCTTATATGCCCTCCCAATTGGGTGGAAACTCTTGACATAGATACTATCTCTTCGGAGTCATTTCCTTCTATTCTCCCATCTAGCTGAGAGGAATCCATTCTTAGTAGGGAAGGGTGAACAATAAGAACGTCAATCCCCTCTATGTATAGACTTCGTCTAAACCAACCAAAGGCATCTCCCCAAGTTAGTGTGATAGGACAGTCCATATATATCCCACGTGGCAATTCATTTAGAATATATTTCCCGGAATATTCTCTTCTAAATCCAGCAAACCATAATACGCCTCCTTGCCTCTGCGCCACTCCCTTACTAATACGAGAAGCTGGACCTGCGAAGCCATCTCGAACTTCTAACCACATGGGTGGAAATCCACCGAATATAGTAATGGAAAGCGTGACCTCCACTTCATCACCTACCGAAGGAGTGATTGGACTCCATGACCTCTTTACGACAGCTCTCTTAGGTCCAATGAGTTGGACTACTGCTCCCTGAATCATAATAAAGAAAAATAACAGCATTAAGAATAGCGAGGAGCTTCCACCTCGCCATCCGTACAAAGCTGCCATTAATCCTAAGCAAACACCAGCTACCAACCAGATAAGGACACTGTTCCTCATGAGGACAATCCTTTGGCCCTACTGAATATCGGAACCTGGGTCTGATTCAACAGCTCAGTAATGACATCGCCTCCGTAAATTCCCGATATTCTTGACTCTGTTTTCGGTACAATCCGATGGGAAAGAACAGCTTCTGCTACGGCCTTTACATCATCGGGAATGACATACATCCGCCCCTTGATATAAGCCATAGCCTGAGATGCCCCCATCCAAGCCAATGTTCCACGAGGGCTGATTCCAAGGATCGTCTTGGGATGTCGGCGTGATACCTGAGCTACCTCGACCATATACTTCTTGATAACTTCATCGACAAACACTGTTCTCACTTGGCGCTGCATGAGGCTCATCTCTTCTAGCAACATCACTGGCTTTAGTTCCTCAATCGGCCGAGACTCCTGGAAGCGACCCAGCATCTCAACTTCATGATCAGGCTGCGGATAACCAAGTGTAATCCGCATCAGAAAACGATCGAGCTGTGCTTCCGGCAGGCGATAGGTTCCCTCATATTCCAATGGATTCTGCGTTGCCAAAATTAGAAATGGCTTGGGTAGGGGATGGGTAACTCCATCCACTGTTACTTTGCGCTCTTCCATTGCCTCTAACAACGCCGATTGCGTTCGTGGTGCAGCACGATTGATCTCATCTGCTAGCACGATATTAGCCAAAATGGGGCCGGGCCGAAATTGAAATTGACCATTATGATTATGATACACCGTTACTCCGGTCACATCAGAAGGCATCAAATCGGATGTAAATTGAATCCGCCCAAATGTTCCTCCTAGGCAAGCAGCCAATGTGCGAACTAACATTGTTTTCCCAACACCGGGTACATCCTCTAATAAAATATGGCCACCATAAAGCATGGCCACAACCGCGAGCTCAATTTCTTTCTTCTTTCCAACGATCACTGTATCTACTCGACTGACCAATCTCTCTAGTAGATCACATGCCTGATCGTGCCTCATTGCGTTCCCCTCCATCTTTCGATTGTAAATCTATCAATAGCTTCTCCAGAAGCTATCGAAAATAGACCTACAAGAGAGAGGAGTTTTTTTTGAAAACTTTGCTTATGATGCTTTGACTCGGATCTCTTCCGCATTAGAAGTCACGGCTGCCACCTCATGTCCTGTCGCCTGCAACAATTTCCTTAGAGGGATCCACAACGAACCATCCCTCATTTCGACTGTAACCCTATCTTGCGACAGCGGTTGTCCCGGAACACTCACTGCCATGATACTGTTCGCTGTATCTAGTGTTACCGAGGCTTGCCCCCAACTTATTACTGCACGACGATCCTTGTGATTCCAACGTACATTTGCACCTAGTCGTTCCATCGTCGCTCGCAAAGGGACTATATACTGTCCATTCTGTAGTTCATATTCACCTGATGAAAGTTTCGTTTCAATACCTCCAACCTCAACGAACAACGATTTTGCTGAACCAAATAGCTCTGCATTAGGAGCAACGTGGCTCTGTACCCAAGCGGCTGAAGGATTCACGCGGTTCTTGGACTTCATTTTTGGATCAATATGAAATTGAACAGGTGTCATATCTTCGGTCAACGAGCGAAACTCATACCCACGCTCTTGATAGAAAGCTATAATTTTCGGAAGGGCCTTCACGGTCTCACCATGTCCTGCTCCGTCATGCATAAGCACGATCATCTTGTCTTTCTGTTTGGCTGATGTTATATTGTGAGCAATTTCAGATGCCGGAACCCCTTTACGCTTAGAATCCCCACTATCCAGATCCCAATCAAACACCTTGTAGCCTCCCTGCTCCAATAATTTGAAGTAGGTATCATCAAAATGGCCATACGTTCCACCAGGTGCACGTACTAATTGTGGGCGGGTCCCCGTAATCTCTCTTATCTCTTCCTCAGTCCGCTTGATTTGTGTCCAGAATTCGCTAAAATTGTTATATAATTCAGTGTAGTTATGATTAAATGAATGATTACCAATGACATGTCCTGCTTCTACAATTCTATTAATTATTTCAGGAGACCGCTTGACCTGTTCTCCTAACACGAAGAAAGTCGCCTTAGCTTTTGCTTCTTTTAGAATATCTAATACCTGATCGGTCAATTTGCTAGGTCCATCATCAAAGGTAAGATATACTACTTTTTTACCTACCTCCGGTTTAACCGATTCATTAGATACCAATGCTATTGTAGAAGTAGTTTCCACGGATCCGCTGACACTTGTTCCTACTGCCGTGTTCTTCACGCTCACAGGGATAATTTGAGACCGTATCCCGGAATGGGCAGCAGCCTCCGGCAAGATCACCTTTTCACTGCCAAACTGGGTAACCATAATCATTACCGCGATCAGAACCGCAGTGATTCGGAATATCATCAAACCGGAAATCTTTTTTTTGCTCATATCAAATTCTACCTCCACCGTTTATACGATTCATTTGGCTTTCTGGTAGATTGTATGAAGCTAGACAATAAAATAGACTAGTGTTATGAAGATGATTTGGAGTGTGGATAAATTTAATGGACGTGCTCAAAAGTATAGAAACGTTATTTAATGATTATGGATATTGGGTTGTATTTGTCGGGTTATTACTTGAATTTATCGCGCTCCCTTTTCCAGGTGAAACGTCGATGGCTTATGCGGGGTTTCTATCATATAAGGGGATATTAGATTTTCAACTTCTGATTCCGCTGTCCTTTTTTGGTACCACAATCGGGATCACCATTACCTACTGGATTGGACGCAAGGTTGGTTTACCTTTCATCACCAAGTATGGTAAATGGGTGTTCCTCTCACCTCAGAAGCTAAACAAGACCAAATATTGGTTTGAAAAATATGGATCCATGCTCATTGCTATCGGATATTTCATTCCGGGTATTCGTCACTTCACGGGTTATTTCTCTGGAATTATTGCCCTTCCCTTTCGAAAATTTGCAACATATGCCTACAGTGGTGCATTAATATGGACCATTCTATTTCTTAGTATCGGCAAGGTGTTTGGTCCGGCGTGGAGCCACGTGTTTGAGCTAGCAGCCAAATATTCACTTCTATTTGCGCTTATACTAATCGTGCTTCTCATTAGTTATCTCTCTTTACGTTACCGTAAAAGTATTTATAACCTTTATCAAAAACGAGCAATTAAAGCACGGGCCAAGTCTTCCAAATCTCGGTGAAATTGAACCTGAATCTTGGCCCTTGAGCTTATTCTCAAACTTCTCCTTTTACCACCTTTAGCACTTCTTCTGTATGCCCCTTAACCCTCACACCACGCCATTCTTTGAGCAATTTACCTTCCTCATCGATCAGGAAAGTAGAACGAACGATACCTTCATATTCGCGGCCGTACATCTTCTTGACCTGCCATACGCCAAACATCCGACTTATTTCATGATTTGCATCCGATAAAAGTGGGAAAGTTAGTCCTTGTTTCTGAATAAACTTATCGTGAGAGGTTACTGGATCCCCACTAATACCTAATATTACGGCTCCATGTTCAGCGAAAAGATGATTCAGGTCACGGAAATCGCATGCTTCCTGAGTACAGGCCGGTGTCATATTTTTGGGATAAAAATAAATAACGACCTTTTGACCTCGAAATTGACTAAGCGTTATCTCTTCACCACCACTAGCGGGAAGTTTAAAATCTGCAACAGGTTGTCCAACTTGGACGCCAAATTCTGACATGTTTAGCTCCTCCTTAAGGTATTTGTAAAAACGGAAATTGATTGTGTTTACAAAAGAAATTATAATGTAATGATATGAAGTGCATTCATTCAGAATACTAAATTTATCGTTTTTTGTGAAAGGAACGAACATAATGACGAAACGCACAAAGCGAGCGATCATCTGGTCCGTTGTTGGAGTCCTGATCGCTATAGCCGGTATCCTGGCTTATTACTTTATCGCCATTTATAACCAGGTGGACAATTTCCAGAAAAAAGGCGAAGAATCTCCTTTCTACAATGTCCAACCTAACGAGACAAAAATTGCTGAACCACCTAAATGGGAAGGAACCGAACGGGTAAACATCCTGCTGATGGGCGTAGATGCCCGTGGTTTGAAGAAAGGTGAAGTCCCACGTTCTGATACCATGCTGGTTGCTTCTATTGATCCAGTTTCTAAGAAGGGCTATCTCTTCTCCATTATGCGTGATACGTATACTAAAATACCAGAGTACGGTAAAGATCGCATTAACACAGCGATTACACATGGGCCAAATACGGCGATGCAAGCTGTATCCGATTTACTCGGAATTCCAATCCAGTATTACGTGTATACTGATTTCCAAGGCTTCATCGCGTTGGTTGACGCTGTAGGTGGCGTTGATTTCTACGTTGAGAAAGATATGAAGTACAGTAGTAAAGCAGACAATCATGAATATGATATTGATCTAAAAGAGGGACAGCAGCATTTGGACGGAACTACTGCCCTTCAATACGTAAGGTTCCGCCATGATGCCATGTCCGACTATACACGAACAGAGCGGCAACGGAATTTCCTTAAAGCCGTAGCTAATAAAATGAAGTCTACTACAGCTATCATGAATTTGCCTTCCATCCTGGAAAAGGTGAATCCTTACATTGACACTAATCTTTCCATCAATGATATGTGGAAGCTCGCTACGGTAGGCTATGATAGCCAAATTATTGCCAGTGAGCAAATCCCACCTATGTCGCTGCTCGTTGAACAGAACATCGGAGGATCAGATGTACTTGGTGTCCGCAGTGACGAGGAATTGAAGGCTTACGTACAGGAAGTCCTTAATAAGACAACGGAAAATCCAGAAGATAGCAGTACAGATGCAACCAATACGGGCACCGGGAACAGTTCAGTGAAGACAGACGCGAGCACCCCTTCCTCCTCAGAGCCTTGAGCACTGAGGAGTTTGCTTTCAACGTCGCTCTGCATTCATAACTGAACTTATCATTGAAAGGAAGTTTTTAATCATGAACCGTTCTCAATCAGAACAATTGTATCAAGAAGCGCTCAAACATATTGTTGGTGGTGTCAATAGCCCCTCCCGTTCATTTAAGGCGGTTGGTGGCGGGGCACCCGTTTTTATGAGTAAAGGTCAAGGGGCCCATTTCTGGGACGTCGATGGCAATAAATATGTCGATTACTTAGCTGCATATGGGCCGATCATCACTGGACATGCCCATCCCCATATTACACAAGCTATTACTGAAGCAGCGGCAAACGGCACATTATACGGTACACCTACGGTGCTTGAAATCAAGCTTGCCAAGATGCTGAAGGAAGCTATTCCTTCCATGGACAAGGTACGATTCGTCAATTCGGGGACAGAAGCCGTTATGACAACAATACGAGTAGCTCGCGCTTATACCAAACGTAACAAAATCATCAAATTCGCTGGTTGTTATCATGGACATTCCGACCTCGTACTGGTCGCAGCGGGTTCAGGTCCTTCCACTCTTGGTATTCCAGATAGCGCCGGGATCCCGTCTAGTCTTGCACAGGAAGTCATCACCGTGCCATTTAATAATGCGGAAGCACTCCATGCAGCACTCGAGAAATGGGGCGACGATGTAGCTGCGGTCATGGTTGAACCCATCGTTGGCAACTTTGGTATGGTTATGCCCAAGGCAGGATTCCTCGAGGATCTCTGCCGCCTAGCTCGCCAATATGGAGCACTCGTCATTTATGATGAAGTCATTACCGCTTTCCGTTTCCATTATGGATCAGCACAGACATATGCAGGGCTCGCTAACCATGAGGCAATCAAGCCTGACCTTACTGCCCTTGGCAAAATCATTGGCGGCGGTCTACCTATTGGTGCTTACGGTGGTAGCAAAGAAGTTATGGAACAGGTTGCACCGCTTGGACCAACTTATCAAGCCGGCACGATGGCTGGTAATCCCGCTTCTATCTCTGCAGGTATCGCCTGCTTAGAAGTACTACAGGGAGAAGGTATCTATGAGGAAATGGAACGCCTGACGGTGAGATTAACCGATGGTATCGCTGATTCAGCCAATCGCCATGGTATCCCACTCACGATCAACCGGATTCGCGGTTCCTTCTCCACTCATTTCTGTGATCATCCTGTCACCGATTATGACGAGGCTCAAGACACGAACAGTGAAATGTTCGCTGCATTCTTCCGCAATATGTTGGAACGAGGCGTTAACCTAGCACCATCGAAATATGAAGCCTGGTTCTTAACGACAGCTCATACGGATGTAGATATTGACTTCACTTTAGAAGCTGTCGAAGCATCGTTTAAGGAAATGGCGTCCAAGTAAGTTAGTTCATGATGCTAATCACTATTCAACAAGCAAGCCTTTCAAGCGGTCTCCCGTCTGAAAGGCTTGTTTATTATGTATCCAATATTCATGCTCTCCTACTCTTAATTAACTTACGCAGTAACAAAAAACTGCCGATCCCTTGATAGGATCGACAGTCTTTCGTCAAACAGCTTACGATAATCTTATTTTAAATAGTTCATGATCATTTGAGCAACTTCGGCTCTCGTTGCCGTGCCACTCGGAGCAAACTGATCTCCATTACGGCCCTTTACCAACCCCAGAGCTACCGCGCTTTTCACGCTATCCTTTGCCCATGGAGCTATTTGCGACTCATCGCTGAACTTGGCGGAACTCTTAGGAAGTTCAGTGCCATGTTCCAGCGCATATGCCCGCATCACAATCGTCACGATCTCTTGGCGAGTAATGCTAGCACTTGGCTCGTAATCACCCGTAACGATATCACTAGCTTTCCCTTGGCCTTTCAAACTCAGAACATTGTCCATCAGCTCCATGAACTCCGCTCTAGTAATTGTACTGCTGGGTTGGAATTGACCCTCAGAATCACCTTGGATTAATTGTTTTGCAGCTAATGTCCGAATGGCATTCACTGCCCAATGATTCTTCGGTACATCTACAAAATTCGTTGTATATTCAAGTAGAGCGTAATTACCTGATTGATTAGCTTCTATTTCCATTGAATCTACAACACGACTTCCACCAAGATAATTTAAAGAACCATTGTCTGCAATTTGATACATGCCTAATAAATTGGCTCTCAATGTATCATCAATTGGCAAACTCAACTTTACAGGCTTCACAAAGCTTGAAATACGGTGAACTGTCCCATCTCCAGCTATAATATTGAGATCAAATTCAACAGTCGTGCCTTGTAACGTAGTTATCGCTTCGGTCTGTATACCTGATTCTTCTAAGGATTTAGGAGTTACATTGACCTGAATCTTGCTTCCAGCAAGCTGTTCTTGCGTCAATAGATCTTTCAATTGCTGTAGCAATTCAGGAGTAATCCCTACTACTACCTTATCAGATTGAAGCGTCAATTGATTCTCACCCAGTAGTTGTCCAGCATCAGTTGGGAGCTCAATTTCGGTTACTTCAGGACCAGCTGAGATCGTTGTTACTCCGTTATCCGATGATTGGCTCAGCTCTTTAGCCGATACCACTACTTTACTAATAGTCTGGCTCTTCACAAGTTCTAAGCTTTCCGAAAGATTCCCCGCATAATCTTCCATAACCACATGTACTTTACTTGCTGTTGTTGTGAAGCTCAAACTCGATTTCACTGTACGTCCACGGATAATTTTTTCGAAATCTCCTGCACTGTACGTCGTTGAGAATGATTTAGGTTGGTCATCTTCATAAACGTACAGGTATCGCCAGTCTCTTGTGTTAGGCATAGGCAATTTAATGGTGTCTCCAACCCAAGAATAGGCTTCAGCATAAGGTTCAGAGATCTTGTCGATAAAGTTACCGCTCAAACTTACCGCATTCTTGTCGCCTGTTGAGATCGTAACGATATAGTCATCACCATTTACAGGCATGCCTGTGAATGAAGCCGTTGTTGAACCGGCAGGAACCACCATTTCCTTCGATATCGGCGCCGGAGTTGTGATTTTGTTCAATGAGCGAACTTTTACTTTGATATCTCCGGAAGTTACTTGTTCATTACTCCAAGACACCGTGAAATCTCCGTTTTCTGTAGCATCTACCTTAATGTCCGATACTGCAGCAGTCAGATCAAAATCTAGTGTTGCCGCATCACCCTCAAGACCGTCAGCACCCACAGGCACTACTTTCAATGTTCCTTTTTGAGTGGGTAAGTTTTTGATATAAAATACTTCGTCATATTTTCCGCCAACGTAGATGTCATTTACATAGACATTGTATTGTTTTACTTGGGAATAATCCGTATCCATGTTCCATTTCATGTTCATCTCGTTTGTATCGGTATAGGCTTCTGTAATAGCAAGACCTGTTGGAGCAGATGGTTTGACAGCAGAGCCGTCAAATACTCTAATCTGACCAATATTCATTTGATAGTTTGCTATTTTAGCTTGACCCGGATTAAATACTAAGCCCAGAGCAGCAATGGATTTGCCGTCATATTGTCCTAGTTCTACTTCCTTTGTTAACCATCCTGTCGTTTTGTTTCCGCTATGTGCGATAGGAAGCTTAACAACCTCAGTCGAATTATCCTTGAAGATTAAGCCAAGCTGCATACTAGATTGATCATCAGCAGATGGTTTGTTATAGGTGATCGACAGTTTAGAATTTTTGTTAACATCGAGATCGGTCTTGTACAAACGTAGGAAGTTTTCTGCATCCAATTCCCCATTTACAACGAGTGAACTGCCGCCGTTGAATCCTCCGATTTGCTCATAGTTATAGCGATCTGTGTCCGCGATACTATATTTTGGACCATAGTCAACATCAACCGTAAGTTGTTGTCCAGCTGTATCCTGCCACCACTGCCATGTCACAGGTACATCCTGTAAGCTCATATTTGACCATTCGCTACTACTAGATTCATTCCCGTTCACATAGTAAGACAAACCATGACCTGTATTAAAGTTCGTGTAGAAGTTAGTATCACCAATTACCGAACGTTCGGTAATTACCGATGCAATTCCCGGCCAATATCTGTTATCAGCGTATACGTCGCTAACCGTGTTGGTTTCACTCAAAGATACATTTGTAGGGTTTACATTAGGTCCAGACCACCACAGTTGATCACGTAAGTTAGTCATCCATTGATAAGCATTGTCTGATCTCTTACTAACAGGCCAGGATTGTCCCATGTCCTCATCAAGTCCAGCATGCACAAAATCCGCCCCCAATGTAGCAACACTTAAACGTGGCACTCCATTACTAAGTAGATTATTAAGTGCGGTTCCATTTACATCTTTGAATCTATCGCGTCCGGCTTCAAGACCTGCGAAACCGATATCATAAAGGCTATAGTTCGTTCCATAAGTACTGTTCAATTTATTAATGTAGTTTACCGAACTATTTATTTGAGCATCCTTCACCCCGTAATCAAAGAAGAAGGATTGCGAAACTTTCTCACCGGTATTCTTGTCATACAAGAATGAAATATTGTTATCGTTAAATGTTCTAGTAAATGTATTGGAGCCATCGTTAGTTTGTAATGAGTCATACCATTGTACATATAGCCCTGCTTGTTGTAACACTTTCATAAAGGCGATGTAATCTGGAATATCCTTCACCGCTACGTTAGGTTTTTGTTCCTCCTGATTGATGAAATATCCATCGTAGCCAAAGTAGTTGGCCATCTCAACCATTTTTTCCGCTACAGGAAAGTTACCGTCTTCATCCTTAACAATCATTTGTTTATACGTTTGCTGGCCACGGTCATTGTTAGAGAAGAATATCCCTGCCAAAGACAACACACCGTTTTTATGCGCTGCATCCGTATAGGTCGGGTTCGGGATATTTAACATACCGAATTCGAACCATTTTTGCTGCCAATCCTTTTGGGCCAAGTCGTCATAATATTCAGCTGGTGTATAGGCCGTAGCTGTACCATGCCAAGGAGAATAATAATCAATATATTGCCAGAAATTGAAATGATACTGTACAAATTTGTTTGTATATGCTGCATTTTCAATAAAAGCGTTTCCATAATCGCCTGAAACATTAGTCATTTGTACATCGGGAGATAGGTTAGGATTCGCTTGTGTCGCTGCAAAAGAATCAATACGCTTCTGTAAAGGAACATGAGAACGTAGCTTTTCAGCATCTGGATCGCTCTCGGGAGTCCAATCCATAATTTGTCCGCTGGTATAACCGTGTACATTAGGTTGGTTCTGACCATGAGCACTTTCTTCCTTAAACGGCCATGTATCACCAGCATGTACAGTAAGCGGCAACCCAGAAGCTACCATGACAACTACCAACACTATCGCTGTTAGTTTTGGGAACGATTTTCTCATAGTGTTAATGTTCAATTTCAATTCTCCTTTTTGAATATAGATTGAATTTATGTACACCTTCCTTGCAAGTATCCTAAACTAACCTCCTCTCTATTATTTTTCTATTGTTACTTAATCTATCCTATGTAAACACTTACAAATAGTGTTGAAAATAAAGATTTACTGGACTAACTAAAGATTTCCTTTTTCAATATTTATAAAATAAAACAAAAAAAGCACCCCTTGGGATTTAACATTATTGAGAAGTTAATCCTCAAAATGTATCCTAAGGGGCGCTTTTCTAAGCTATTTTATTTCTGTGCAATTTTATCAAAGTAAGTCTCTTGTACATATTTCGCTGCGATATCCAATTGAGCTTTAGAATCTGTTCCTTTTTTGGAGAACGATTCTTGAACTACGTTGGACATCGTTGCATAGTAATCTTGAGTGTTATATTGTGCTTCAAGTTTACCTTCTAGTAGTGGGTAGAGTTGTGGATCATATTTATAAACATTGTCATATTTGTTTTGGATTGCTTCAACTTTCTTACCGTAGTCGGAATCCCAGCTGAAATATTCCATTATGTTAGGGATATAGTATTTGTTATCTGCTTTACGTGCTTGAATTGTGTCTTCAACCGTCTTCAATGCATCGTCACTGAAGTAGTCAAATGTGATGTAACGGAATGCCATTTCTTGCTCATCTTTTGTCGCGTTAGGGTTGATAACCAGGTAGTTACCACCAAGGATACCATAGTGTTTACCACCTTTTTCTGCAGCAGGCATCGGATATGCTACTACATCCTCAGGCTTCATTCCGCCTTCATTCAAAGCCGCGTTAACTACATCAAATGATCCTGCAATAACCATTGCTGTACGTCCTTGTTTGAATGAACCAACCGCGTCGGACCATCCCAATGCCCAGTCTTTCGGTATTGCTTCTGCTTCCCATCTCAATTTCTTATAGAAGTCTAGGGCCTTCACACCAGCATCAGAGTTAAATGTAGCTGTAACTTTTCCGCCTTCGTTAGATTGGATTTCACCACCAGCTTCGAACAAGAAGTTCGTCCAGTTCCATCCAGATTCATTACCTTTACCCATTGGAGCGATCCCTGAAATACCTTTTTTCGGATCTGCAGCTTTTTGGGCTACATTCAACATATCATCCCAAGTCCAATCAAGCGAAGGTGCCTCTACGTTCTTGGCAGCCAACAACTTCTTGTTCACAACAGTTGAAGTAATATAACCGTTTTGAGTTACCCCGTAAACTTTACCGTCTCTAATAAATTGTTGTTGAATTACAGGATTGATTTGATCCTTGTATTCCCAGTTGTTCCACAGATCCGTAATGTCTGCTACCCAGCCACGTTCAATCAGAAGGCTGGCCTCAGTAGCCCAAGTGTTATAGAAAGTAGGAGCTTCGTTGGAAGCCATTTTCACTCCAATTTCATCGACGGAATATTTCCAGTCGTCTTTAATAATGGTTACATTCGGATATTTCTTTTGGAAACGAGCAATTTTATCATCTTCTGTTGCCTTAAGCGTTTCTTCATCTGGGAGTGGGTAGTGAATTTTGATAGTAATTTTTTTGTCGGCGATATCTTCTTTTGGGGCTTCGGTTGGATTGGAAGTATTCCCACTTGC
The DNA here is from genome assembly GCF_014639155.1 of Paenibacillus segetis. Lineage (NCBI taxonomy): Bacteria > Bacillati > Bacillota > Bacilli > Caryophanales > Paenibacillaceae > Paenibacillus > Paenibacillus segetis. Next base: position 251,132 of record NZ_BMFT01000005.1, on the reverse strand, counting down.
ATTATTTGTTGCTTTGGTTCCTTCATTCTTTGAGTTATCTGCTGCTTTGTTATCCTTGCCGCCGCACGCTGCGAGCAACGATCCGAACAGTAAGATACACATTAGTACTGCTGAGAACTTACGCATTGAAACTCCCCTTTTCCTTAAATGTTGTTTTTGCTTACATTTCCATCTTAAAAGACGAACTGTTAAGAGACGAGGTGCATTCTTATGGCGATCATGTGCAAGGCTACGATAAATGAAAACGCTATCCTTTGACTGCTGATAAGTTGACACTACGCATAATAAATTTCTGGAAGCCTAGGAACACGAAAATCGGCGGAATCATAACCATAAACAAAAGGCTGAATTTTACGTTACTGTCCAGATATCGAGCTTGTATTACATATTTATAAAGAGCTGTTGCTAAAGTGAATTTGTCCTCCGTGTGCATAACCAATGATGGCCAAAACCAGTCGTTCCAGGCTGTTGAGAAAATAAAGATCGACAGGGTTGCAAAGATCGGAACAGACAAAGGAATCGCAATACGGATATAACTTGTTAATTCTGAGGCACCATCAATCCGACCAGCTTCAAATATTTCCGGATGGATCCCATCAAAGAAGTTCTTCATCAACAGAAAGTAGTATGCATTGGCCCCTGCCGGAAGCCAGAATGCCCAATATGAATTTAGAAGACCCAGTTCCTTGAGATTCACGAAGTTTGGAATCATATAACTAGAAGCCGGAATGAACAATGTCATCAGGATGAAGAAGTACACAGCTCTGCTATAAGGAACTCGAATACGCGATATACTGAATGCAGCAAGACCAAGCACAAGAATCGTTACAACAAGGTTACCGCCAAAGATAAACAATGTATTTTTGAGAAACATAGGTAGATTAATGTAATTCCAACCTTTTACAAAGTTCTCCCAATGAAATTCAGTAGGAAAAAAGGTCGGCGGAAACGAGTTTACTTCCTCGTTGCTTTTTAATCCGTTAAACATCGTCATTAGAATCGGATACAACATGGTAACGCACATAACTAGAACACATAACACCATAAAACCATACACAACTTTATTTAACGGTTTCTGTAGATCAGAATCCGACAAAATACCTCTTTCTTTCATGTTAGTATTCCTCCCTATTAAGCTTAAATTGAAGTAATCCGAGAATACTAAGCACGATGAACATCAGAACACCCATCGCTGTACCGGCCCCATAGTTTAATTGCGTAAACGCATATTTAACCGTAAGGAGTGCGTAAGTCAATGTTGCTTTGTTAGGACCGCCATCAAGCATAGCCAGTTGGGCCTGATAACCTTGAGAAGTCCCGATAATTTGGAGTATAAACATCAACAGGATCAAGCTTTTTAATGATGGGATGGTGATATAACGGATCCGATCCCAAACACCGGCACCATCGATTTCAGCAGCCTCATACCAATCCCTAGGAATACTTAACACACCTGCCAAATAGATTAGCATCGCTGAACCAAACTGCTGCCAGGTCTCCATGACAACCAAAGAAATCATGGAGAACCTACTGTCTGAAACAAAGGAAACCGATTCAGCTCCAAAAACTCCGAATAAGGCATTGATTGGACCAACCGGATCATACATCCATCTCCACAGCCCGTACAATACTACGCCGGGAACGACATAAGGTAGATAAGCAGCAATCCGGGCAAAGCCCTGAAAAAAGCGCATTTCAGAAATAGCAATAGAAGCAGCAATGGGTACCCAAAAACCAATGATCAAGCACAAAAGCATGTAATATAATGTATTTTTAAGCGAAAGCAATAAATCCGGATTGTTCAAAATTGTCTTGTAGTTTTCAAATCCAACAAATACATTGCCCTTTACAAAGTCGATATTATAAAAGCTGTAAACAATACCTTTTATAATAGGGACCCATAAAAAAACAATGAAAACAACAATTACTGGAACCAAAAACAAGTAACCCCACATATACTTTTTCCAGTTCGATGTTCTCTTAAGACTCTTACCTGCCTTCTGTTCGGGTTCTTTGTGTATCTTTCCCACTGAAACCATCGTATCTTCCATCAGTTTCCCTCATTCCTCTTAGTGTCTACATTACATTGTAAGAAAGTAAAGGATCTGCGAACATGTCTAAAACTATGTGAAGTATAACCGTTCTTACTTCTTCAGTTCACTAGGGCTAACACCGAAATATTTCTTAAAAATTTTACTAAAATGCTCTGGCGATTCGTATCCTACTCGTTCAGCTATTTCATATCTACGCATATCCGTATTCAGAATCAGAGATTTACTCTCCTCCATTCGGAGCTTAATTACATATTCCCATAAATTGTAGCCCGTATTTTTCTTAAACAAATAGCTTAGATAATTTGGGCTTACATGATTTTTCTTGGCTACATCGTGAATTGTGAGTCCTTTCTGATTATAATTTGCATCGATATACTGTCTCGTGTTCTCCACAATCTGATTGCTTTGTTTCGTTAGCTCTTCTGAGGATGGATCTCCAGAATAATTATGCCAATTGAAATCTCCGTAATAGAATACATGATAATCTCCTTGCTCCTCGCCCCACTGTATCGCTTTATCCGCTTGCTTGCTTAACACGTTGAGAAACTCTACCCCTCTTAGAATCTGAGTGAATCCGATGATAGCAGAGATACCTAAATATTTGGATACATGATAATGCAGACTACGTCCAATCATTTCTAATTGGTTAATCTTGTTCATGTCAAGCTCCGCATACTCCTCCTCATTCCATTGGATTAGAATGTTAATCTCGCCTTTCGTAGAATAAAAGGCCAGAGCATTCCATTCTTCTTGTAACAGTTCTTTAGCCACGTTCAGCGCAGCATATCGAAGCAAACGTACATCTCGTTCTGTATAGGTTGAGTTCCCACCTTCTAAATGGGTTCCAAGCTTCATACGCATCAAGGAGAAGTAACACCCTGTGACTCCCAATTCTTCAAGCAAATCTAAGAGAGCGTCTTCCCCCACATTGGGGATAAAGGGTTCATCCAACAGACGGTTTAACCGTTCATTCCTCTCAGGACGCGGCTCTTCCATATGAAAATGTTCCGGACTACGCGTCAAAAATTCATCCATTTGTGCTACAGGCTTATCCATTTTTAGTAATGCATTGCGTACCGAATCAAGAAACTGCTCGCTGTTCAGCGGCTTAATCAAATAATCCTTAGCCCCTAGCCTGATGGCCATCTGGGCATATTGAAACGTCTCATGCGCCGAAATAATAATCGTCTGCACCCATGGCTTAATCATTTTTGCTTGATGCATCAATTCCATTCCGTTCATCTCACCCATCTGGATATCCGTAACGAGAAGGTCAATATCCTCCATCCGAACATAATCCAAGGCTTCGTGCCCACTATAAGCTGTAAAAATCTGATCGATTCCTAGCCCGGATGATGTCAAGAGACCTGCCAAACCTTTACAGATCAACGGCTCATCATCAACAACCAAAATATTGTACATTAAAAATTCCCCCTGACTTTTTATTCGTATGTTTGAACGGATTTAGGAAGATTAATGGTTACCCTGGTCCCGCCTTCTGCTCGCCTAGCATAAACAAGACCATATTCTGGGCCAAAATGAAGCCGGATCCGTTGATGAATATTTCTAATTCCATATCCAAACTCCGGATTGTGCTTCTCATCGTTCAGTAGTTTATCGATGGCTTCATAATCCACCGACTTGTATCCGTTGTCTTCAATCTGAATATAGATCTGTTCTTCATCATGAGTTGCACTAATGACAATTTCACCGTCCTCTCCCATATGTTTCACCCCGTGAATTATGGCATTTTCAATTAATGGCTGTAGTGTAATCTTAGGAATAATAAAAGAAAGTAGTTCATCAGGTATGTTCTTGGTAATGTGGAATAAGTAATCGTACCTGTGTTGCTGTAATTTGATATATGCCCCGGCATGTTCCAATTCTTCCTCTAACGTGATTAACTCTCTTCCACGACTAAGACTAATTTTCATCAATTTAGACAATTCCTTGATCATTTCGGCAGAGGTGGTGTTCCCCTCCATCGTGCTCTTCCAATAAATACTTTCCAGCGTATTGTATAGTAAATGTGGATTAATTTGCTGATACAAAATCTGTAGTTGGGACTCTTTCTGTTTCAGATCCATCGTGTATTTATAATGAATCAATCCATTCAAACGCCTTGCCATATCGTATATCGTGAAGATCAGGACACTGACTTCGTCTTTTCTCCCCCGATAAGGAGTCTCAGGTACTACATTGCCGGGTTCATACCTTCTGACGAAATACACTAACTTTTGTAACGGGGTCATCAAAGACCTCCAAAAATACAGCATAATCAGAAGTCCTACCACAATATAAGCAATCGTTATCAGCTGTATGATTCGTTTAATTTCATTCTGCTGCGCAAGGAGGGCTTGAACCGGCACTCTATAGATCAATTTCTGCTGAAGAACATGATTATAATTAATGACATAAATAAAGTCATTCGTGATGATATCCTTTACTCCGATCATCGAGTTTCCGAGATCAGCCTCTGGCGGCAGATCTAGAAAAGGGCCATGTTCTGGTGCTATAGCTGTAAGAATTCGGTTATTCCAATCTGTAAAATATAGTTCGCCTTCCGGAACAGATACGGTTTGCATCGATTCACCAATGCGAGCATCCATATTCGAAACGACAAGAACCCCTATCGTTCCATTTTTATATATGCTATTGATCGCTCTGACGTAGGCCAGCGTCTTCTGGTTGTCCTGACCTTTGGATTCCGGGGACAGATGTTCGATCAGTTTTAAGTAACCGTTTCCTTTTTTAGATACCGCTTCGTCAAACCATTCCGGCTTCTCATCACTTGAGAAAAAATACACTCCCGCTTTCTTAGGGTTTGGATAGAATGGAGCAAAGAAATAAGTATTCTCCGGATCGTACACATAGAGAGAAAAATAAAGCGGTTGGCGCTGATCCGTTTCCTGAGAATATGTACCCAGCAGAATCTCTAGCTTTTCATAGCTTTTGACCCGCGCAAAGACTGTCTCTTCCGAAGAAGCGGGATTTAACCCCTGTACTAACGAATTCTGGAACACCGTCGATGTCACCTTATTAATTGCTTCAATATCCCGATTAATCAATCTGAAATTTTGATTGTTCAATTCAATATAGGCATTGGTTACATGTCGCTTCAAAATCTGTCCAGCTTTGTAATTGCCATAAGAGTTTAATATGAACATAGGAATGACTAGTACGAGAAATAAAAGAATCATCTGTTGCTTTACGTTTAATCTATTCAGTGGATTCTTGAAACCTAACTTCAATTGTCATACACCCCCGGCACTTTAAATATATCAGTAAAAAAAAACAACAAGCATGTGCATTTCTACTAACATCATGAGCAATTCTACAATCGCTATGTATCTGTACTCTTCATTCGTGAATTAAAACGAGTTACATTTTTATTTTCATTATATAGGGTAATGTAAATACCCAACATAGGAACTCAAAAAAGGCTCCAATCCTGCAAATTAGCCAGGATCGAAGCCTTTATAATTATTTTTCTATTGTGCTAGAAGTTCATATAAGCCGGCAACTACGATATCCGCTTCCTTCAAAATATCAGGGCTACCAATTCCTACAACTTGGCATCCTGCGGCTTTGCCTGCTTGCACACCCGCTTCTGCATCTTCAAATACAACACATTGTGATGGGTCCAATTGCAATGCTGTACTTGCCTGTAGAAATACCTCAGGATCTGGCTTGGCTTTGGATACTTTAGTTCCATCGATGACAGCATCGAACAGATCCGTAATGTTCAGCTTAGACAATATGAATTCAGCATTTTTGCTTGCTGATCCCAAAGCAATTTTTACTCCCTGGCTTCTGAGAATCTCTAGGTATTCTTTAGCACCGGGAAGAATCTCGGAAGGGTCTAACTGTGATATATAGTTCACATATTCCTTATTCTTATTGTCAGCCATCATCAGGCGTTCCTCTTCAGTAGCCTCGATTCCGCCAACTTCCAGTAGAATCCGTAGTGATTCTACCCGGCTAACCCCTTTTAGTCGTTCATTATGCGCCTCCGTGAACTCAAAGCCAAGCTTCTCAGCTAAGGATCTCCAGGCTAAAAAGTGATATTTTGCCGTATCTACAATTACCCCGTCCAAATCAAAAATGGCACCCTTCATTCCGTTAAGCATATCTAATCTCCTTTTCCACAAAAGAATACTCTCTATTATCATTTTATTCATTATTGTAATATATCTAACACTTGTAAGATACAGTTATTGCCTGTCCTTGTGCTACGTTTATCGTTTGGCCTAAGATCGTGAACGACATATCTTTCGTATTGCTGTCAGCCGCTGTAATCTGGACTTCCTCTTTACCTACACGTATTCTGTAACTTTGTCCTTGGACGCTTATAGGAGACTCGATCGCTGTCCATTTCTCCGGTAACGCTGGGGAAATGATAACTCCATTCCCCTGGAATTGAAGACCAGCAAAACCTAATACAGCCGCCATCCATGCCCCACCATTAGCCGCTGGATGCGTACCTCCGATGTAGAGATCACCAACGTATTGCTTCGATTCACCGGTCAGATCGATCGTAGCCGTTCGCATAAAGTATGGATAAGCCCAATCTGGTGAACCAATGTCCGATGCAACCAACGCGTAAATGCATGAGCTTAGACTAGATCCATGTTCTGTGCGAGGCTCATAGAATTGCCAATTGGCCTGCTTCGTCTCCTGATCAAATCGATCTTTAAATAAGTGTAACATCAGGACGACATCTGCCTGTTTCAATATTTGGGTGGTCGTCGCGAGTCCACTACCCCCACCTAAGTATTCATTTTTATTAATAATTCTCGATTTTAGTTCGGCAAGCGAAACGTCTTCCAGTTTAAAATATCCATCAAACTGCGGAATGATTTTATTCTCCAAATCTGGCTGCGGTACATATAGGTTATCGTACATGTGAGAGATTTGCTCTAATGTAGGTCCATTATGTCCTATGGATAGGATCTTTTCATATAAACCTGGATGGTTGTCCTGTAGATGCTTCATCACTTCCATCATAATGAATAAGGTTTGTTTCACCAGCATATTTGTAAATGCATTATTGTTCACCCGTTCATGGTACTCATCAGGGCCAGTCACATCCAGTATTTCATATCGATCTTTACGTGAATTATAGTAGGCATACGAATAAAAGAATTTTGCACATTCCCAGATCACTTCTGCTCCGCCATCCAGCAAAATACTTTCATCGCCAGTGAAGGTATAATACTGCCAAATGCCGTGTGCTACGTCCGCACTAATGTGAACTTGCTTATCACGAAAATAGGTGCGCATCGGCCGTCCTGTAAACACATCATTAACATTAAACAATGTGCAGGCATCATCACCTGTCTCCTGACTCTCCCATGCGTAGAATGCACCCTCAAAGCCATATTCTGCAGCCTTTCTACGTGCTCCACCCAGTGTATGAACCCGATACATCATAAGATTCCTAGCCACCTCTGGTTGAGTATACAGGAAGAACGGCAACATGAACATTTCTGTATCCCAGAATACGGCACCCTTGTATACCTGGCCTGATAAACCCCGAGCCGGAATCGATACCTTCTCCGACTGATCTGGAGCGATAATATGAAGTTGATACATACTATAGCGCAATGCATGCCCAGCTTCTTCATCACCTTCAATGATGACATCTGAAAGCTTCCACTTCCGACTCCATTTTACGGCTTGTTCTAGAAAGATTTGAGCATATCCGAGTTTCAAGGCTTCCTTGCTAGAGTTTATAGCCGCTAACTCTGTATTCTCTACCTCGTCCATTCCTGTAAACACCGAGACATATTTGACTAAGGTATACTGCTCACCAGCTCTATATTGAATTATGATTTGTCTATAGATAGATTTCTCTTCCGTAATCATGGTTTGTTCACCAAATTCACAGTCAATCGCTTCTACGACGGAGACAGGCTGGTTCAATTCATGCGTCCATGCGTTCATTACCAAGCATTTGCCTTCCACTCGACCAACCATCCGCTCCAAGTGAGGGCCGTTAATATCCCATACATCCCCATCAATCCCCGTAGTAATCCGTAGCTCACAATCTTTATCACATTCAATCGTAATTTTGTTTACGATTAAATGCAGACGCTCGGCACTGCAGAATCGCTCAGATAACAACGTAACACGATTATCTCCCGGGGCATTAAAGACTGTTTTACGACGATGGAGCCCCATATGCATATCTAATTCCTGCTCATGCTCCAGCGGCTCTTCCTCTAATACACTTAGCAAGCTACCATCACAATATATTCTAGTGGACAAGCCATTGGGAGCATTTACTGGTTCTCTCCACTTATCGCCTACTCTATCGTATAAACCCGCTAACGTCGTTGCCGTCAGCTCCGACTTTGCAAATTCCTCCATCGTACCGCGGTATCCCATGTATCCATTACCGATCATGAATTTGTTGCTATTCGTCGTAATCCGTTCCTTATGGAACCCTGTCTCCCGTACGATCCAGTTCATTTTAGCGTCCCACCTCTTCCAAGGCTATTTCAACACCGGAATGATCCACATGATAAGCGCGATGATATACTGTGATTTCTACGGATTCTCCTGATACCGCCCGAATGTAAGCACGTTGTTTATTTACCTCAACTAACAATTTCGTCCCGTTAAAGGAAATAGGGAAACTATACCCATCCCAACGTTCAGGAATACATGGATTAAATACTAGGCGGTCACCATCTGAACGCATCCCGCCAAAACCGTAGACGATGTTCATCCAAGCAGCGGCAATCGATGTCGTATGAAGTCCTTCGCGCGTATTGCGATTATAGTTATCCAGATCCAACCGAGTAGCAAATTCAAAGAACTTATAAGCTTCTTCTGGTTTACCCGTCTCCGCAGCGATAATGGAGTGGATTGAAGGGGAAAGCGATGATTCATGAATACATCTCGGCTCATAATAATCGTAGTTAGCACGCTTCTCCTCAACGGAGAACTGTCCACTATATAAGAACATGAACATGAGTACATCTGGCTGTTTTATCATGTCATACCGATATAACCGATCGTAAGACCAATGAGAATACAACGGGAATTCTGTAACAGGAATAGAATGAATATCGAGGTGCGGCATGTCGAAGAACCCGTCATGTTCTTCATAAATACCGTTTTCCTCATCCTTTGGAATCCGCATATGCTCAGCACATTTCCTCCAATTGGACTGCTCTTCCTCCGTCAAATTCAGACGTGTAGCCAATGCGTTGAATGATGTACCTTCCTCTTCACGCATAGTAGCAATCACATCTAACGTATATTCGAACATTTTTTTCGCCATGAGATTAATGTAGCAGTTATTGTTGACCATCAGCTGGAACTCATCAGGCCCCATAACTCCGTAGTACCCAAATTGCCCAGTCTTCTGACCCCATTGACCCCGAGTAGCGTAGAATCGGCTAATTTGAATCAGCATTTCCAATCCTTTTTCATATAGAAAAGACTTGTCTCCAGTTATATTAACGTAATGACGAATGCCATAAGCCACAGCCGTACCCACATGTAGTTGTAGATTAGAATGCTGCCATAGATCACAGCTCTCTGTCCCATCAATTGTTGCGATTGGATAGAACGCACCTTCACAATCTAGTTCTTTCGCACGTTGTAGCGCATAAGGCAAGGATTTATATCTAAACTCTAGCAGGCTCTTCGCTGCCTTTGGATTATTAAAAATATAAAATGGCAAACAATACGATTCAGTATCCCAAAATGCCAGTCCTCGATATGCTTCACCCGTTAATCCCTTGGCACCGATATTGAAGCCTGGGTTGTCACCATGATAGGTCTGGTACATTTGGAAAACACAAAAACGTATCCCTTGTTGGTTCTCCGGGTCGCCCTCAATTTTAATGTCAGAATCAGCCCATACGCCCGTCCAATAATCCACTTGCTGACTAGCTAAAGATTCGTAGTTCGCATTCAAATGCAGCTTCGCGAGATCTAGTCCTTTATTCCATAGTGTCTCTTGATCGGTTGCGATGTCTTTCTCTGCATAGTTAATAACGAATTTATCAAAAGAGGCCGGCTTACCCTGCTCCAATGGTATCGTTACGTCCAGTCCTATGAAGCGATTGCCTTCTACAGCAGTGGTCTCCAGAGCAGCTGGTGCATCAATCTTAAATCCGGAGAATAAGCGATTCTTCGTATTCACAGTTTGACCAAGAATTCCCGTAACCCCATTCACTTGCCCTTGCTGTAGAACCTCCCAATAGCTGCGCCCTTGATCCTCATGGATCACAGAGAAATCAAGTCCAGTCCTTACCTCAACGGTACCGGAGAAATTCAGTGGCTCAAACACGATACGCTGACATCCTAGATTGGATACATCCATGCTAACGAAGCGTTCAAAAGAAATTTTCAGTTTCTTGCCATTCTGTAAATGCCAAATCAAGCTTCGGTTATAGCTACCACTTTTGAAATCTAGCACTCTTTGAAAGTCCGAGAATTGGCAGTTCGCCATATCAAACATCTGACCATCTACCGTAATCCGTGTATACAACCAATCCACAGCATTTACCATGAATCGAAGGGATTTAATAATTCCTTTATAGTGTGCATTTACCTTACTCTCTTCAAATAATCCGTTAAAATAACTACCTAACAACGTATCTCCGCCATATCCCTCTTCGGGATATCCTCTAACGCCCATATATTCATTGCCCAGCGAGAAAATAGATTCGGAAACCCGGTTACGTTCGGGATCAAATCCCTCTTCAACAATTCTCCAAGGATCTACTTTTAAGTATTTATCTGCGATTTTCGCCATACTCCGCTCTCTCCTTATGTGTATATATTATGGTGATCACTCTATACCCAAAACTGTTCCTTTCCAGATTAGCCAAAACCTGAACACTCTTAAATGTCCAACTCTAATCACCTTATGTGCGTTTGTACGGACTTCAGTTGGAGAGCTCACCTAAAGTGATCATAGGAATATCCTATAAACGTTATTCGTTCTATATATTTAATCAATTGAGGTTGTTGTGACACAATAGATGCAGATGAAGTAAAGAAGGAGTGAATGGATGATGGGATCAAGTCATATTTGGAAGCCAACATTGTATGACGAGAAGTTAGGCTTTGTTTCGGAGTACGGCAAGGGTGTAGTGGAGCTGCTTGAACCTCAGCAAGGGGAACGAATTCTCGATTTAGGATGTGGAACCGGAGATTTAAGTCATGACATTGCTAAGTCGGGGGCCTATGTTCTGGGGATGGATTATTCGCCGCACATGATTGAACAAGCCAGCAGCAAATATCCTGAACTTGATTTCAGGATAGGTAACGCTGAGCAGTTTACACTGGATCAACCTGTGAATGCTGTCTTCTCGAACGCAGCTTTGCATTGGGTAAAGAATGCTCCAAATGTGGTAACCTCCGTATGGAATGTACTAGTGCCTGGTGGCCGTTTTGTGGCGGAGTTTGGGGGTAAAGGGAACTGTGATACCATCGTCAAATCCATTTACAAGGTGTTAGAAGAGTATGGAATCGATGCGGAAGAACGTAACCCGTGGTATTTTCCAAGCATTGGGGAGTACAGCAGCTTATTGGAACAACAGGGCTTTCGTGTGACCTATGCAGCTCACTTTGATCGCCCTACATTGCTACAAGACGGGGAGAATGGTCTTACCCACTGGCTCTCCGGACTAGCAGCAGATGAATTCTTTAAAGACATCACTGAAGCTGACAAAGAAACTATGTTTGCAAAAATAGCTCACCACGCTCAAGCGTCGCTATTCACAGACGGAAATTGGTACGCAGATTACAAGCGATTAAGGATCGTAGCAATAAAATAACTAATATGTGCAGATATGATTAACTGGAATTCCTCCATCTAATGTGACTCTCATACTCACCAGAGGGTAAATTAGCTGGAAATTCTCCATCTATTATGGTGCTTCAACCACTTGCGCTCGAAAAAAGGTTAATTAACAGGAGGATTTCCAGTTAAATGTGGGATGATAAGCCCTCCCAACAATTTAACTGGAGTTTTTCCCGTTAAATAAACTTCAAAAGCTACGAATGAAGAACACACCAGCGTTTTTTCTTCCGCTTACTGGTTTACAAATACCGTCTTCATCCCTTTGCTGTACTTCACATCAAGTCCTAGTCCCTGAACAAGCAGCGCTAGCGGCACATAAGTTTTGGACTCCTTGCCAACTTTGTTCAAGAATGCCGAAGGAGCCTTGGTAGCAGAATTACTGTTCACTTTAGTTCCTTCCGGCAATACCGGGATAGATACGGTTTGTTTACCATAAGTAATAGTAACTGTACTTGTCTTGCTATCCCACTTTGATTCTGCACCAATAGCATCTGTAATATCTTTAAGAGCAACGAAAGTTTGATTGTTCTTTAGGACCGGTTGGTATGGGGTTAGTAGTTCTTTTCCGCTGACTACTACGGAAATAGGAACTTCACCTCGTTTGCCGGCTGTATCTAAATAACTTCCCCAGACGTTACTTGCCATCACCTTGGCAATTTGTGCATAGCCAGATTGGTTCGGATGAACATCGGTCTCCGGATAAAAATGAGTATATGCGATTTCTTTTCCTGCAAATGCCTCAGCGATATGAGCAGCACTTATTTGCTTTCCTTGTGACTTATATTCTTCTACTACTTTATCTACCGTCGCTGTACACGTTTTGATAGCTTGTTGAAGAACAGGATAGATCGTGGTACCGACTGCTATACTTGGTAAAGGCAAATATTGATCACCCAACACAATTTGTGCCTGAGGATTAAGCTCCGTGATCCCTGCAATGATTGCATTCATATTAGAAGCATACACAGCTAAAATATCCGTAACTTTTACACTTAATTCTTCTTGGGTCAAGAGAGCTACCTCTGGTAGTAAACTTAGTAGATCATTTCCGCCAATCGTAATCGTGATCAGATCAGCATTTTCAATAGCAGACTTGGCCAAATTAATTTCCGATGCAAAGGTATTGATTCGTGGGTCAGGAGTGCCCGCTTGAATCTGATCAGCCGTGATAGATTTACCAGCCTGAATTGCCGAAATGTAATTCTTCATTCCAGTACTTGTTAATCCTAGAATTCCAAGATTAGTAGCTTCCGTACGTCCATGGAACAATCCCTGCTCTGCAAGACGTTCGACGTATCCATATGGTACGCTTGTTTCGGTCATTCCTGGCTCATAACCGGCAGTAATAGAGTCTCCAAGTGCAACGATAGAGTATGTATTCGTATTCGTGCCATTCGCTACAACTGAAGAATCTTTTTCTCCCGTTTCATTAAGTGGCGCTGCAAAGAGAGATTCACTTCCCGTTAACATTAGTATTACCACTAGCAAACTTAATATGATAGACTGATTCCTATTTACTCTACTTCCATACTTCAAATAATTACCTCCTTGTCTTTTTATAAAAGTAAAGCGTCCCGACGTTTCGGGACGCCTTAACCATCATATGACAAAAATCACGGGTTTCCAAATTTTTCTGAATCATCCTTATCCTTATGTTCTGTTTTCTTCAGGTATTCATCATATCGATCATCTATTTCTTCAGCCATACTACGATATTTACGAGTTTCTTCTACAATCGGATCGAGCTGAGTCTGAATCCGTATCTCATATTTAGGAGATAAGCGTCTTCGTTCCTCTTCCCGCCGTTCTTCCTCACTACTATAGTCTCCATCCGCCAGCATCTCGCTGAGCTGTCTTTCCAAGTCTTTCTCTTCGCTCATCTTATTGACACTCCTTCCGGTCCTAAATGTTCAGTTAATCATCCCATCCATCTCAACACTAACAACTATAATCCTGTTGCATCCGCCACTTTTAGTGATTCCAATAGTTCATCGTGTATCTTTCCATTGGTTGCGACAAGATTACGGACTCCCAGATGATAGGAGTTCCCTACGGTATCACTTACCTTACCACCGGATTCTGTTACAAGTAGAACACCTGCGGCAACATCCCAAACGTTCAGTCCTACTTCATAATACCCACTAAGTCGACCCGTTGCCACATAAGCTAGATGGAGAGCAGCTGACCCCGCTGCACGAAGACTACGAACCTCTCCTGACAGAGCCGTGATTCCTTTCATATTTACCGGAAGGGCATAATCTCGATCAGGATTAAACCCAACCGCAAGGATACTATCCTCCAGGCTGCTTTCTTCGGATACTACGGACTTTTTGCCATGAATATAGGCACCCTTGCCCTTCTCAGCAACGAATAGTTCGTCCCGAATCGGGTCGTAAATCACTCCAATAATAACCTCACCTTTATACGCCAGAGCGATCGATACACAGAAATAAGGAAATCCATGAACGAAATTCGTCGTTCCGTCAATCGGGTCGACAATCCATAGATAGTCAGAACGGCTCGCCTGTGTCAACGCCTCAACTGAAGCCGCTGCCCCTGGTGCCACCCCTTCTTCTCCCAAAATTTCGTGATCTGGGAAATGAGTAAGGATCAACTTACGAATCATCGCTTCCGCGCCCTTGTCCACATCCGTAACCAAGTCTTGTGCGGAAACTTTCGTGTTCAATTCTTTAACCAATCCAAGTCTACTCTTAATCCATTCACCCGCTTTGGACGCACTGTTAATCGCTACGGCCGTCGGACTTTTACTTCCCACCACATAAGGAATTTTTGATTGGGATTCCAATGGTTTCACTCCACTTTCTATTCTATACTTTAACTTCGAATGTTATCCTACTTAAAAACTATACGTCATAGTAGAGCCAAAGTTGCGTCACTTTCTCCCCGTTAAAACATAAACAGGCTGCCTATATTCCACGTCCTTGTAAACAAAAAGTTCGTTGCCGGAGTGACAACCTAGTCCCTACGAAACGAACTTCCGTATCTGTAATAGATACCCCTTCATTCAATAACTTCATTTTGTACAACTTACCTTACTTTCCAAAGTTTATCAATAGAAAAGAGGGATTACGGAGTAATTCGTACACTTGCTTCGCCAATAATTTCTACTCCATCTCCGCCGTATTTCGCGAGGTCCGACATCAGTGCGAACAAGGCTCCATCCTTCAGCTTGGCTTCTAACATAACATCCACCCGTTCAGTTACAGGAGCAATCTGTCGCAGAAAATGAAGCAATGGTCCAGCGATAACGTAATCCGCATGTCCACGTGGATCACTTGCACTTTTGGGACTAGATGCATGGATTTTCGGTGGTAAGGGATCATCCTCTGGTGAATCAGCCTGCGCCGCCCGCGTTCTCCAAGTCTTAAGGATCCTCGGCCACAGTTCAACCGGATCCTCACCTACGTTGTTTACCCATTGATGATGAATGTCGAGTACCATAGGTATTCCTAAGGTTTCACATATTGCTAATGTCTCTGGAGCATTAAATGTTTTATCATCATTCTCAAAGGTAAGCTGTTGCTTCATGCTCTCTGAAAGGCTCCGCACAACTTCAATGAACCGTTGTCCGGCAGCAGGCTTGTCTCCATATGCCCCACCAACATGGATGTTGTTCTTGGCCCGTCCATGAAGACCCATCGCCTGAAACATAGCCATATGATGCTCCAAATCTCGAATTGAGCTCTTCAGCACCTCAGGACGCGGAGTACTGAGTACCGTGAAATGATCTGGATGAAAAGAGACACGCATCCCATGCTTCTTAACGAAATCACCCACAGCAGCAAAAGGCTCTCTAAGAGCCTCAAATGGGTTCCAATCCGCAAGGGATTGATGTGTTGCTAACGGTATAAGCTTGGATGAGAATCGATAAACCTGAATCCCATAGGCCAGATTGTGCCTCAGTAGTCGCAACGTATTCTGCAAATTCTCCGTGGATATAGTCTCAAGACGACGAAGTCCAGCTTCCCGGTCAGCCAGTCCGCTGAACGTCTTATACGTCATTGTTCTAGAAGGTGAAGCATTCCCCACGACGGTTGACATCGCGACATATCCGAAGCGAACAATCATTATCCTTCCTGTGCCTCTCCAAAGAACATTTCAAAGGCAAGTGCCGTCTGAATAGCGGACTCTTCCTCCGTTAACTGACGCACCAAATCGAGTTCTACCGATGTAACTTCTTCCCCATTAAAATTAATTTCAGATACACATGCGGTAATTTTTACGATGGCCACAGCTTTATTATCAGGGGTATAGGCTATCACTTTTTGCCCCGTTGGAAACACGCGGAAACCTTGCTTCCGCATTTTCCCTTTTCCATACTCCAGCAATTCATAAAGCTCCTGCTCACTTTTAAACTTACATACTGAGTTGAATTCCGTTTGAAAGCCCATGATCTCTTCTCCCTTTGCGCTTAAGATTTACGAGCTAATTGACACCATTCTCGAAATCAAGATTTTGACGATCTTCATAACGCTCTAACGCTAACTCAATAAGTCGATCAAGCAACGCTTCGTAAGACAGTCCAGTTTCACGCCAAAGTAATGGATACATGCTAAACGGAGTGAATCCTGGCATCGTGTTCACTTCATTAATCCATATCTTCTGATCAGACTTAGTTACAAAGAAGTCAGCGCGGCATAATCCACTGCCTACAACCGCCTTGAATGCTGTAACTGCCAGGTCACGTACACGTTCTGCGAGTTCTATATCTAGTGGAGCTGGAATCAACATTTGTGATTTGCCATCGAGATATTTAGCTTGATAATCGTAGTATTCCCCAGAAGATACAATTTCTCCAGGAACAGATGCCTGCGGCTCTTCGTTGCCTAGAACACCAACCTCAACCTCACGAGCATCAACGAATTCTTCTACCAGAACCTTAATATCATAACGGAAAGCAAGTGCTACCGAATTTAGCAGTTCTTCTCTATTTCTCGCTTTGGAAATACCTACACTTGAGCCAAGGTTGGCTGGCTTCACGAAGCAAGGATAACCTAACTTATCTTCTACGTCTTGGATCAGAGCATGACTTCCTTGTTTCCATTCGGAAGCGGTGAAATAACAATATTTACATTGTTCAAGTCCTGCGTCTGCAAATAGCTTCTTCATTACCACTTTGTCCATGCCCGCAGCAGATGACAATACTCCAGCGCCTACATACGGTAAATTTGCCATTTCAAATAATCCCTGGATCGTTCCATCTTCCCCATTAGTCCCATGAAGAAGCGGGAAAGCAACATCAATCATAGCCTTACCTGAGGCTAGCTTACCGAATAACATTTGAATAGAAGCCGTCGTATCCCCGGCTCCTTCCTCCAGTTTCAACTCTTCCAATGCAGTGAAGGGCTGAGATAATTTAGCTCCAACTCTCCATTGTCCTTGCTTAGTAATATAGAATGGAATGAGTTCATATTTATCATAATCAAACGCTTTTGAAACCGCAAAAGCTGTTTGTAGTGACACCTCGTGCTCTCCCGATTTGCCTCCATAAATTAGCCCTATGTTCAATTTGTTCTGTGCCATGGGTAACAACTCTCTTCTATTAAATAGTTAGAACCAGTCCGCGATATGAAAAAAACGGTACACCGTGTTCTCGGTCCAAGCATAGGAATCCTTGTAATCCCAGTAACGGTGTCTGCTAGGGGTAGTATGCGCGTTAACAAGGGGCATGCCGCCAGCGTCAAATGCAGTCACAATTGTACTGTGCTGGTAAGCGCCGTCTCCATCCCAATCGTATATAATTACGTCTCCAAGCTGAAGCTGCTCCGGTCGTTCTACGACTTCGGCACGTAATCCAGTAGAACTGTGTGTCAAAAAGCGTTCCAGTCCTCCAGCAACGGCCCAACTGTAACTCCAAGATTCCCGACCATTAACATAACCCTTGTACCACCAGCCCGATTCTCTTTTTCCAGTATAGTTTATTGGGGCACCGCCTGCAAAGAGGCATTGCGAGATAAAATGGGTGCAATCTACGTCGAAACTAGAAAACTCTGGATTGAAATCATTCCACCATTGATCTGCATATTGAACCGCATCCTTTCGGCGATAAGCCGTACTTCTCGCCACTCCACCAAGCAATTTTTTATTTAAAAAAGGAGCACTTAAACCGTTCTTCCCATCTTCCACCTCAGGCTCAGGTCGTGGTAATCTAAAAGCAGCATGTTTCTCCGCCACTGGTAGTTCGACCTTAGAAATAATCCAACCATCACCATCCCGCTCAAGTGTCAATCTTTGACCTTCGATGCGCTCTTCTTGATGGCGAGCTCCACCCTTGTCATAATATGTTGTCCGGAAAAGTTGTAACTCCACTTCCATCTCACTATCACGGCTCTGTATCTCACGTATCAGTTTGGCCCTTGTTTCATTTCGTAGGGGAGTAGCTCCCCTCTCCTTGTACCATTGATCCAATCTCTGTCTCCGTTCACCAAGACGTATCAAATATTCCAAATCGGTTACCACCGTGCTTTCGCTCCGGGGGCGATAATCCACTTCATCCTGATTATGTTGATTCACATAAGTAGACAATGTAATTCTCCATCCGTCCCTCACTATTCTCCGCCTCCTTTACTTTCTTTCAAATTATATGAAAGCGAAGTGCTCGGTATGTGCCTCTATAAAATGGGAAAGACGAACTCTAGTTTTCCTAAATGTAAGCCCCTTCATCTTTGAGAATATGATCATTAGATAGGCCGTAAAAGGGCAAAAAGTTCTTTACTCACCGACAGGGGAACGGTATACTGATTACAGTGAGTTTTATTTTGAAATTGTGTTTCACCTGATGAAACGAGGAGGTCCATTTATGTCAATCAAAGATTTTTCTGCGATTTCCCGCAAGTTAGAAGTGGGCGGGAAAGACTATCGTTACTACAATCTACAGGCTTTGGAAGAACAAGGACTCGGTAAAATTTCAAAACTACCTTTTTCTATTAAGGTATTACTTGAAGCCGCTGTCCGCCAATTTGATGGAAGAGCCATCACTCTTGAACATGTAAAGCAAATTGCAGGTTGGGGCGAAGGCCGTGACGAGAACAAAGAAATCCCGTTCATCCCTGCACGCATCGTGCTTCAAGACTTTACAGGAGTTCCCGTCGTAGTTGATTTAGCTGCTATGCGTGACACCGTGAAGAAATCGGGCGGAGATCCAAAACAAATCAATCCATTGGTTCCCGTTGACCTCGTCATCGACCACTCTGTAATGGTTGACGCGTTTGGTACATCGGATGCCTTGGAATATAACATGAACATTGAATTTGAGCGTAACGAAGAGCGCTATCGTTTCCTTCGTTGGGCGCAAACTGCATTTAATAACTTCCGCGCTGTACCTCCGGCAACAGGTATCGTTCACCAAGTGAATCTAGAATACCTTGCGTCTGTTGCTGCAACGAAAACAGTAGACGGGGAAACCGTCGTATTCCCTGATTCACTCGTCGGAACAGACTCTCACACAACCATGATCAACGGCCTAGGTGTTGTTGGCTGGGGTGTTGGTGGGATAGAAGCCGAAGCTGGTATGCTAGGACAACCACTTTATTTTGTAGCACCAGAAGTCATTGGCTTCAAATTAGTAGGTAGTCTTACTGAGGGCGCTACAGCTACCGACCTTGCGCTTACCGTTACACAAATGCTGCGTAAAAAAGGTGTTGTTGGCAAATTCGTAGAATTCTACGGACCTGGTCTTGCTAATATCAGCCTTGCGGATCGTGCAACTGTCGCCAACATGGCACCCGAATACGGCGCTACGATTGGTTATTTCCCTGTAGACCACGAAACACTAGCCTACTTGCATAGTACTGGCCGCTCCGAAGAGCAAATTGCTCTAGTGGAAGCTTATTATCGTGCTCAAGGTATGTTCCGTACAAATGAGACGGAAGATCCAGAATTCAGTGACCTGATTGAGTTGGATCTTGCCTCTGTTGTACCAAGTCTTGCAGGACCTAAGCGTCCACAGGACCGCATTGAGCTTAGTGAAATGAAAGAAAGCTTTAACGGAATTATCCGCACTCCGGTCGAAAAAGGTGGATACGGCCTCAGTGATGAGAAAATAGAACAAAAAGTTACCGTAAAACATCCAAATGGAAATACGAGTGAATTTGGTACGGGTGCAGTTGTTATCGCAGCTATTACAAGCTGTACAAACACTTCAAACCCTAGCGTTATGGTTGGTGCCGGATTGCTTGCTAAGAAAGCAGTCGAACGTGGACTGAAGAAACCTGATTATGTGAAGAGTAGCTTAACACCAGGTTCCCTTGTCGTAACGGAATACCTGAACAAAGCTGGACTGATCGAGCCACTTGAAGCACTTGGATTCCATGTAGCAGGTTATGGATGTGCTACTTGCATCGGTAACTCTGGCCCACTTCCTGATGAGGTGAATGCAGCTATCGCTGATAACGATCTTACTGTAGCCGCTGTACTCTCAGGTAACCGGAATTTTGAAGGTCGTGTTCATGCCCAAGTGAAAGCCAATTACCTGGCTTCTCCTCCACTCGTTGTTGCTTACGCATTAGCTGGAACAGTCAATATCGATTTGCAGAATGATCCGATCGGTTATGATTCAAATGACCAGCCGGTATATTTGAAGGACATCTGGCCGTCTTCCGCTGAAATTAAGGAAGCCATCAACCAATCCCTCAGTCCGGAAATGTTCCGCAGCAAATATGAGAATGTATTCACTCAAAATGAACGTTGGAACTCCATTCCAGTTCCTGAAGGTGAATTGTATGAGTGGGATGAGAAATCGACCTACATTCAGAATCCACCGTTCTTCGAGAAAATCGGGGATGGACTACAAGATATCGCTGATATTCGTCATGCTCGTGTCCTTGCTCTACTCGGGGACTCTGTGACAACAGATCATATCTCTCCGGCTGGTAGCATTACGCCAACTAGCCCTGCTGGTATTTACTTGAATGAGCATGGAGTTGCTCGTAAAGATTTCAACTCCTATGGATCCCGTCGTGGTAACCATGAAGTGATGATGCGTGGTACCTTCGCGAACATCCGGATCCGTAACCAGGTCGCTCCAGGTACTGAAGGTGGCATTACGAAATATCTACCTACAGATGCCCTCATGTCCATTTATGACGCTTCGATGAATTACCAAGCGAATGGACAGAATCTCGTCGTTATCGCCGGTAAAGAGTACGGCACAGGCAGCTCCCGTGACTGGGCAGCCAAAGGAACCTATCTGCTTGGCGTCAAAGCCGTTATTGCTGAAAGTTTCGAACGGATTCACCGTAGTAACCTCGTTGGTATGGGCGTTCTTCCGCTCCAATTCCAAGAGGGACACGGTTGGAAAACCCTTGGCATCGATGGCACGGAGACCTTTGATATCGTTGGCCTTAGCAATGATGTGAAACCTGGTCAAACCTTGACCGTTATCGCTACCCGTCAAGATGGAACTCAGTTTGAATTCCCAGCGATCGCTCGTCTGGACAGCATGGTTGACGTAGACTACTACTACAATGGTGGTATTCTGCAAACCGTATTGCGTCAAATGATTCAAGGTGACGTGAAGTAAATAGTGCCAGAAAAAATGCATAACGTAGATCAATGGACGCTACGCTTCTTCAGAACAATTCCGTCCACTCCCGCTATGATCTACAGTTACCTCTTTAATTAGCATGCACTAATTACAGTTTAGAGGCTGATATAACAAGAAAATGTCCCATGAGCCATGAAAAGGCTTATGGGACATTTTTTATGTTCTTTTCCTGAAATCAGTGCTTGTAATAACAGAATATCAGTGGAGTTTTGAAGGAATGTGGACAAGCGAAGCGTTCGCCTTTAAGTGAGAATTTCAACCAATAATTCGTATATTCAGGAAATTCTCATTAACAGCGATGGTAACATCCTTCAAAAACGTAACGTTTCTTCTCGTTTTACTATATCAAGCTCTGATCTCGCCATTATTCTAATTCTGTCGCACCTCTAATTACCGACACAATACTGTTCTGTAATGCTTGTGCATCTTGTGACTTCAATGGGTCAGCATCAAAAATGACGGCATCCGCAATGAAGTTTTCTTCTATACGGCCAAGGCTGTTTCCATAGCCTAAGATTTCAGCAGCGGTCTCGGTAGCAGCTTGCCAAGCCTCTTTACGAGTTAATCCACAGTCGATTAAAGTGTCCAGTTCTGCGAGGTTGCTTCCATGCAGCGCAGGTGTGGCATAATCCGTACCGAATCCCATTCGTACTCCTGCACTTTTGGCGTAGCTAATGGCTTTAGGGTGAGCTTCGGCGGCACGAGCAGCGCGATCACAAATCTCACTGTTCAGAGCAAGAACCCCTGCTGGGTCAGCGGCAATCCGATAGATGGAAGCCGTTGGTACAAATGCAGTCCTTGATTGAGCCAGCTGACCTGCTTGAGCCTCAGTCATGTACATCCCGTGTTCAATCGACTCCACACCAGCATGAACTGCCCAATCCACAGTTATTCCGCCCCAGGTATGGACCAGAACTTTTACGCCCCGTGCATGTGCGCTACTCACAATAAAGGAGAACTCTTTCTTAGAAAAAGTCGGGTTCAGCACGGTATCTGGCGGTGAACCCAGTCCTCCCGTTGCAAGGATCTTAATCCAGCTTGCCCCGGAATGAACAATTTCTGTTACTCGCCGTTCCAAATGCTTAAGGCCTTGTGCATCTCCAGCTCCAAGCATATCGCCACAAGTGTGGACTCTTAAAGGCTGACTGTAATACTTCCCTATATGCTGGGCAGTACTAGGCAATAGTCCGCCTGCATCCCGCACTGTAGTTACTCCAGCTCGCAAGGTTGCCTCAAAGGCTTGCGCTTGCATGGCTTCTATTTCTAGTTCATCACGCTTCAACTGATCATCATGATCAAAATCCGTCCAAGCTAAATGGGTATGAAGATCAATTATGCCGGGAGAAATCCATAAATCTTTGCTAGGGCTGTTCGATTGAGTTTGCGAGTTAATACTCTCGACGATGGACGAAAAGCGACCGTTCTTTATCGTTATATCAAACCGTTTCCCATCAATTCCCGCAATATATATATTCTGAAATGACTGCTCTTCTAGTAATTCATTATTCATGTTCATTCTCCCAAATCAACTTTTGAGCAGCAATTGCAATAGAAGGTTCTTGCTGCACAAGCTTTGCCAACGTTGTAAGTGCCTCTTCAACGCTGTGCTGATTGGCATTAACGCCGAAATGATTAATACGCAAAAGCTTATTATACAGTTGTCCATCTCCTGGAGCGACAATGCCTATAGGCTCTCCGATCATAAGACGATCGCCATCGCCTTCAGGAATCCGAATCGTAGTAGTCAAAGGAGAATAACCGTTGCTGTTTCGCTGCCACGGTTCAAGACCCAAGTCTTTAATTCCAGCGATTAAAGCTGCTGATGCTAAACGATGACGGCGATTGACTGCATCTAAGCCTTCTTTCTCAATAAGTGTAAGTGCTTCTATTAAGGCCCTAGCCTCTAACACAGGAATGTTTGCTGGAACTCGAAATGGAGTTGTACTGTGAGCAGGACGTCTCAGGTCAAGTAAAGAAAGAATTGAATTGCGTGGCGCACGTTCGTTCGAACCTAGAAACTCCCAACCACGTAGGGAAATGCCCACGGAACTGATCCCGTTAGGACCGGAAAGTGCTTTTTGCGCACCAATAGCTACAAAATCAATGCCCCATTCATCCATAAGTACTGGCTCTGCTCCAATCGCCGAAACAGAATCGATCACAGTAATAATGTTTGATTGACGAGCAAGCTCTAGTATTGCCTTTGTCGGGTTAGAACCCCCTGTCACCGCTTCTCCCTGCACGAAAGAAAGTGCGCAAGGATTATATCGTTCAATCGCTGTGGCGACTTCATCTACAGTAATTACTTCATCAAAAGAAACTTTAACCTCAATAACTTCTGCACCACCACGTTCGAGCCACTTTCCGAAAATATCTCCATAAGGGCCTGTCACAATGTTTAGAATCGTGCGGCCGGGTGCTGATATACCTGCTGCTATGGCTTCAATTCCTAAGATAGCCTCACCAGGTATGATTACCGGGGACTCTTGTGTGGATAGGAGCTTGGAGAGCAATTGTGTGAGTCTATCAAACTCATTTATGGGTAAGGGTAAATAGCCTTTATTAACTTGGCTCATGAGATACCTCCTGATGTGTTGGACATTGGCATTTTAGGAACAGCGGATAATAACTCGCGACTATAAGACGTTTTGGGGTTAGAAAAAAACTGTTCTTTTGAGTTGATCTCAACCAGCTTGCCCTGCCGCATGACAGCAACATTATCGCTTATAGCATGAATAACTCCCAGATCATGAGAGATGAATAGCATCGTAAGATTAAACTCTGATTTGAGCATGTTAAAGAGTTCTAGCATACTCAGTTGTACCGAAACATCCAGGGCGCTCGTAGGTTCATCTGCGATAAGTACACTTGGCTCAACGCTTAATGCCCGGGCAATCGCTATCCGCTGACGTTGACCTCCGGAGAATTCATGAGGGAATCTACCAAGCGCCCTTTCGTCCATATGAACTCGCGTCAGAAGTTCCTTACATCTCTTCTCCACTCCAGCGCGATCGACAATTTTATGAAACAGCAGTCCTTCTGCAAGGATCTGCCTGATTGTATGTTTAGGATTGAGTGAAGAGTCTGGGTTTTGAAAGATCATTTGGATCATTTTATGTTGCTCACGACTTCTTTTCTTGCCTAATACTTGTGAACCCAGTATGACTTGTCCCTCATTTGGAGGAATCAGACCCGCTATTACTCGCGCAAGAGTAGACTTACCTGAACCCGATTCACCTACAAGCCCGAGTGTGGTGTGCTGTTGAAATTCCAAGCTTACTTTGTCCAGTGCTGTAAACTCACCATAGTTAACCGTTAAATCTTCTATCTGTAATGCCATCTTCATGCACCCGTGCCCCTTTCGAAATCCGGTAAAGGAAGCACCGAATTTATAAGCATCTGCGTATACGGATTTTGTGGGTTCTGTAAGAGACTTAAAGAGTCGGCACGTTCGACGATCTGCCCCTCTTTCATAACACAAAGTTTTGAACACATGGAAGAAGCAATGGCAAGATTGTGAGTGACAAACACAATAGCAAAACCCAGTTCTTGTTGAAGACTTGTTATAATTTCAATGATTTGCTGTTGAACTGTTACGTCAAGCGCTGTGGTCGGCTCATCACACAGCAGTATGCCCGGCTTACACGCTAAAGCCATAGCGATTACAATACGCTGGCACTGACCACCTGACAGTTGGCTCGGGTACCGGTCTTTTTGCTTTAGAGAATCGGGAAGTCCCAGCATCTCCAGCAACTCCAGAGCAATGGTGCGCGAAGCCTTCCGGCTAACTTTCTGTCTGTAGTACACAACCTCAGCTAGCTGCTTAACAACCGGGCAAAGCGGGTCAAGCGCACCTCTCGGATCTTGAAAGATCATTGCCGCTCTGACATCACATTTGATGTCTCCACTGACTTGCTCCACACCACGAGGAAGTAATCCTATAATGGAGCGCAAGGTGAGCGATTTCCCTGAACCGGATTCGCCTACAATCCCCAAGCTTTCGCCCTTTCCAACGGTAAGACTTACGTTCGTAAGTATTTGCTTATTTGATTTCGTAACGAGCGACAGATCTTTTATTTCCAATATGGGACTCGTAGACATCATTTTTTCCTCCATAAATCTGCCAAACCATCACCCACAAGGGATAACGCTATTCCCGTATATACGACCGCCAATCCTGGTACTGCTGAAAGCCACCAAGCGGTTGTAATAAAGGACTGTCCATCTGAAATCATCGTCCCCCAATCCGGAGTTGGCGGTGCAATACCGATCCCGAGATAACCTAGCGTAACAATAGCTACAAGCAAACCAACCATATCCGTCATAAGTACAACCACCGCTTGCGGTAATACATTGGGTAAAAGATGCCGCAAAATGATTTTTACCCCTGGAATCCCCATCGTTTGGGCAGCTGCAATCCACTCCTGCTTACGAAACGATGCGCTAAGCCCCCTAGTTACGCGTGCAAATACGATCCAACCCACCAAGATAAATGTAATATATATGCCTCGTTGGCCCGCACCACTGGCAAAAGCCACAATAATAACGATCAAATAGAAAGGGAAAGCAATAAAGGTATCTGTCACCAGTGAAATGATTGTATCTACCCATTTACCGTAATACCCAGCAAGCATCCCCAGAAACACACCTGTGCAAAAAGGTATAATCTCCGCCAACACCATGATTTTCAAATCGGTCCGCGCTGCATATATAAGCCTCGTAAATAAATCACGCCCTAATTGATCTGTCCCCAGCCAGTGCTGAGATGAAGGGGGCTGTAAAATAGCGTACAGATTTTGCTCGGAAGGCTGATAAGGGCTAATAAACGGCGCGAATACAGCTATGCCTATGAGGAATACAAGCATGATGCTTCCAACAAGAAGGGTTGGAGTGTTTATTATCTTCCTTATAAAGCTTTTACTTTTATCGTCCGCCAACAATTGAGGGTCTAATAGTGTAGTGTTCATTGTTTTCCTTTCGTCCTGGGATCAAGCCACCAGGAAGCGATTTCGATCAGGAGGCTGATGATGACCACAGAAATCGCACAATAAAGAGCTATTCCTTGTATAACTGGAAAGTCCCGTTTTGAAATGGCTGAAAAAAGCAAACTGCCGATACCTTTGATACCAAATACCTGTTCAACGACCAAGGTGCCACCGATCAGATAAGAGATGTTAACACCAAGAAGCATAAGCGTAGGAAGCGCAGAATTGCGCAGAACATGCTTCATCAGAATAACCCTGTTTGGTATGCCTGCCGCCTTCAAGGTGACCACAAAATCAGATTCAAGAACTTCCAGCATCTGCGCTCTTAGTGAACGAACAAGTGTAGGGATCTGTGAAAATGCTACCGTTATTGCAGGAAGTGTAAGACTGTATAAAGTTCCAGTCCACCCTTCACCAACTCCTCCGACAGGAAACCACCCTAACCTAACGCTAAGTACCAAAATCAGCAGCAGTCCAACCCAAAAGATCGGCATACCGAGCGTTATTGTCGGAAAGATGCGTATCAAATGATCGAGCAGTCTGTCTTTGTGCGTTGCTGCTAGCGTCGCAAGCACAAGCGAGACTAGGATTGCTACAAGACTAGCCATCGCTATAAGCAGTAGCGTAACAGGAGCGCGATCCGCAATCAATTCTCTTGTGGAGGTTCCCCAAGTAATCGAAGCTCCGGTATCGCCATTTGTAAATAGATTTTGCACAAAGCGAAGGAACTGTTCCCAAAGTGGAAGATCCAGCCCGAGAGTATGGTGCATACTCTCGATAGCTTCTGGAGTACTATATTCCCCCAGAATCATTTTGGCGGGATCTCCGGGCACAATCCTAATAATGAAAAAGACTGCCACCGCCACACAGATGATGACTGCAACCGCTCTGATAAGAGCAAGAATGAGCCATCTGTATGGCGAATTAATGTCTGCAGATTTTTTTAATAAACTACTGGATTTAATCATTTTAGATGAACATCTTCAAAGCGAAGGCTACCGTTAGGAAGTACAACTAAACCTTCAACAGATGAACGAACACCTTTCAAAATATCAGGGTAATAAAGAGGGATATAGGGTACTTCATCAGCAAGGATTTGTTGAAGATTGGCATATACATCTCCGCGCTCTGTCCCATCAAGCGTTTTTTGGCCCTCGTTCAGAAGTTTGGTAACTTCATCGTTCGTATAATGAGTCCAGTACGACTTGCTAAAGCCATTTGGATCTGTCTGGAATGCTAGAATCGAATTCGCTTCTGGAGAATCAGCCTGCCCACTGTTGAGCATTGCAGAGAAATCATAAGCGAAGAAACGCTCACGGAAAGAAGCTAGTTCAATAGATTCAATCTCAATATTTATGCCGATACTTTTACCAGCCGCTTGAATGATCTGTGCCTCTTGAGCTCTTGTGCTGTTTCCAGATGCAATCAGTAATTTAGTGGAGAAACCACTAGGAAACGCAGATTTGGCAAGCTCTTCTTTAGCCGCATTCACATCATAGTTCAATGCTTTAATCGTATCATTTGTATTATAAGGAATGGCTGGTGGCAACAGCGAATTTGCTACTTGTGCATAGCCAAAGGTAAGTGCGTTGGTCAATCCTTCACGATCAAGTGCTAGTGCCAACGCACGGCGAACGTGTATATCAGAAAAATGCTCATCCAGCGTATTGAAGAACAACTGCTCTGTTACCCAGCTACCATTGGTCACCACTGTAGTGTCAGCGCCTTGTTTTATTTCGTTAGCATTCTCAAGAGCCAATGACTCAATCGCATCTACCTCGCCAGCCTTAAGCTGATTGATAGCTTGGCTGTCATCTTCAATAAGCTTGTAGACAAGCTTGTCGATATATGGCTTACCTTCCTGCCAATAGTTTGAATTTTTGCTGAACGTAAGATCACCAGCGGGATCCCATTTTTCAACAACGAAAGGGCCCGTGCCAATAGGGTTCTTGAAAAATTCTTCCTCAGAGACACCGCCAAAATTATCTGGGATTATGCCATTAGAGAAATTCGTGAGCTCTGAAATGAATGGAGTGTACGGTTCTTTAAGTGTAATCACAAAGGTCTTGTCATCTTGATCCTTAAGCGAAGCAACCTGAGCCGCAATGGCTAGAGGGCCGCCAACATCTAAATGCCGCTGAATCGAGAAAACCGCATCTTTAGCAGTAACCTCCGTTCCATTTGAAAACTTCAAACCATCGCGTAAAACAAATGTATAAGTTAAACCATCTTCACTAATACTGTGTGACTTTGCAAGCCAATCAATAATCTCTCCATCACTGTTAAATGTGATTAGCGGTTCAAATACTTTATCAATGGCAAAAGCATTGTTTGAGGTAATCTGATTATGTAGATCAAACGAGTTTACAGAAGCGGGACGCCCATACGTAAAAGTCCCCCCATTAACAAGTTGATCTGCATCGGTACCTGGATTAGCACCTTTATTTTGATCTGGAGTATCTTTAGATCCAGAACATCCTGCTACAAAAACTAATAAAAGAATCAATAACGGCCCCACCAAGAACGGTTTTCTTAGAAATGAATTTAATTTTGACATGCCATTCCCTCCCCTTACTATATAAATCTTATATGTTTAGTATGGATTATATTATCTGCCAATCCACTTAAGCTGTCAATACAAAAAGATTGCGTCTGCGTTATATAACTGTTATATTATAACTATAACAGCTAGATTAAAGGAGGTGCCCCTTTGATTATTGAACTTGATATGCAATCAGAGGTTCCAATATACACACAACTAGTGAATCAAATTATTGAAGGGATTGCCAGCGGACGATTACAACTTGGCGAACCACTCCCTTCCGTTCGTAGTCTCGCTGCCGACATCGGTGTTAATCTTCATACAGTTAACAAGGCATACACCTTACTCAAACAGGATGGATTTATTCAGGTTCACCGTCAGAAAGGTGTCGTCATCCAACCCGATGGTATGCCGCCGGTAACAACTGAATACTCTGACAAACAGTACAGAGAGCTCAAGCCCATCGTCGCTGAAGCGATTTGCCGAGGAATGAGCAAGGAAGAGCTCCTTCGGGTTGTGGAGCATATACACAAAGAAATAACACACGACAGAAAGGAAGATTCATAATGCAAATAGTATCTGCCTTTATCTTAATCCTGCTATTTGCCCCGATTTCCATCATGCTCGCTTTCATGCCTTATTTAACGAGAGAAACGGTCAGTTTCGGGGTTTCTGTTAGTGAAGAGCACTATCGTAGTGATCTTCTTCGCGGGATGCGTAAGACCTTCGCCTCCATTAGCTGTATCATCTACGGCATTTTGTTCATCATTGGCTTAATCGGATTATTGAACACCACAGGAGAACTAGGTCAAGGCATAACGCTTGGTGTGTGCATAATTGGTATGATATTGGTATCTACGATCCTAAATCTCATCTTTTATTTCAAAATGAAGCAACTCAAACCGTCTCTTCCCCCAGGCCCCACGAATAAAACGTTCATTGCTGTAGATACCAACTTTCGCAGGCAGAAGCTCGCTGTATCTAATAAATGGTTTCTCATTCATTTCGCTATAACTGTAATCTGTGCGATCTTCGTCTTTGCTAATTACGACCGAATCCCAGATACGATCGCAATGAAATTTGACTTTCAAGGTAATGTTGTACGCACCGCTGCCAAGTCCATGTGGACTGTTCTGTTTCCAAGTATCATGCAATTAATCATGATCTTAATGTTCCTGTTGATAAACCGCAGTATTTCTAGCAGCAAACAACAAGTCCACGCTGCAAATCCAGAACAATCCGTTAGACAAAACATCATTTTTCGTCGCAGATGGTCCATGTTCACATTGATCTCCTCGTTTGCAATGATCATCCTGTTCACCTTGATTCAGTTTAATATGATGTATCCACAAAGTATAGAGATCATCATGTTCGTTAGTGTTCTTATTCCTATCTTCATTGTCCTATTCGCTCTAGTTCTCTCGATTACTACCGGGCAGGGCGGAAGCCGAATTGGTCGTTCAAAGGTTGGTTCGCCTATACAACCCGTGAACGATGATGCCTATTGGAAGCTCGGTGTTGTATATTTTAACCCCCAAGACCCAGCCATTTGGGTTGAGAAAAGATCAGGAATTGGCTGGACTGTTAACTTCGCAAACCCTAAGGGCTGGCTCATGTTAATTGGAATTATCGTCATCATTGTTGCAGTCTCCTTTTATAAAGGTTAACTGCAAATGCATATATACTCTCAATTCATTTTAATAGGAGGAAATTATGTCAAAGAATAAAAAATTACATTTAGTCGCAACTACTGCAATGGCACTTTCACTTACCTTACCTGCTATTTCAGCCTTCGCTGACCCAGCGCAAAGTGGAACTGCAATAGCGCCTGTTCGGGAAGTGGCCGCCAAGCTTGGAGCCAATGTTACTTGGGATCAAAGCAAACAAAGTGTTACCATCACGAAGGATAATCATGTTCTCGTGCTTCAAGTCGGCGACAGCAAAGCATTAATTGACGGGCAGTCCATTAACCTGAGTAAGCCAGTACGGCTCGTCCAAGGTCATGTTCTAATTGAAGAAGACGTTATTGCTAATGCATTATCAGTTAAAGTAAGCACCGATACAGCAGACCTTTTTCTTGAACTATTAAAATCAGGTGATGGAGCCAAAGCTGCAGAGTATGTTAGTCCAACCATGTCTGCCGCTATCCCTTCAGCTTTACTGGATCAATTATGGAGAAGCTGTGAGGCCCAGTTCGGTAAGGCTACAGAACAGGTTGCTAAGAGCGAGAGCAGCAACGCTATTCATCGAAATGTTACCTATACTTTCAAAAGCACCATCCCGTTTGACCTAACGTTACGGTTAAATCCTTCGGGCCAAATTGACGACCTGTACCTTGGTGTAGCCTCAGCTTCACTTTATCAAAAACCATCCTATGATAACGCCGCTTCATATACAGAACAGGAGATAGTCGTAGGTGAGGGGGCCCTCGCATTGCCTGGAACACTCACTATGCCTGTTGGCAAAGGTCCTTTCCCGGCGGTTGTGTTAGTTCATGGATCAGGAACGAATAACCGCGATGAAGCCATCGGCGGAGCCAAGCCATTTCGCGACATTGCGGCGGGACTCGCATCTCAAGGTATTGCCGTACTGCGTTATGATAAAGTAACCTATGAGCACACCTTTGCTGTAGCATCAAATCCCAAATTCACATTGAAGAATGAAACGGTAGATGATGCCATTTTGGCTGTGAAATTGCTCAAAGAAACTGCCAACATTGATGCTTCACGCATCTTTGTAGCTGGACATAGTCAGGGTGGCCTTGCTATGCCTCTAATATTAGATGCTGACAAGAATGGTGATATAGCCGGCAGCATTCTCTTAGCCGGACCTAGTGACACATTCATTAATACCATGGAAGATCAGCAAGCAGAGTTTATTTCTCGCCTCAAAGAGTTGGGTCAAGATACGACGCCTATGATTCAAAATGCCACGCTACTTAAATCCATGGCAGACATGTTAAATGATCCGCAATATTCATTGGATAACTTACCAGCCAATTTCCCGTCACAACCTGCCTATTGGTGGTTTGAACAAAGAGGTTATAAACCATCTGACCTAGCCAAGAAACAAACCGGCCATATGCTAGTCTTACAGGGAGAGAACGACGTCCAAGTAACAATGAGACAATACGAAGGCTGGAAAACGGCGCTTAAGGACCGGAAAGACGTCGAATTTAAATCGTATCCAAAAGTAAATCACCTACTGGCAGAATACGATGGTATCTCCGTTGCCGCAGAATATAACGCACCCTCCAATGTTTCTAAATCTATTATTGACGACATCGCCGCTTGGATTCAAAAGATAAAATAACATCATTCCTCACTCTAATATTGCATTAGGGGGTATCCCTAGTAGATTTATCTACTAAGGATACCCCCTTAACTATTTTAAAGCTTCATGTTAGGAATGTATCATCATACCCATCTCCCGCGCCGCTTCGATCAGCACTGGACTAAATTCTATCAGCGTCTGTGGTGACAGCCGACTTACAGGACCTGATAGAGATAGAGCCGCTGCGATGTTTCCTCTTCGATCAAAGATCGGTGCGGAGACAGCTGCCGCTCCAGGCTCCCGTTCCTCATAGCTTGTCGCATAACCTAGTTTACGTATTTCCTGCAGTTGGGACACATATACCTCACGGTCGATTGAGGGTGGCCATTCAGGGTCGTCCAGTACTGCTTTCAACACTGCTTCATCGGCATAAGCAACAAGTACCTTACTTGAGGCTCCCACATATAACGGTAATCTCGCACCAACAACAGCGACCCGTCGGATGGCCTGATTACTCTGTACGGCCCCAATTCTTAACCGATCAATACCATCTCGTAAGTATAAACTAACCGTCTCACCTAAGCGGTCCCGTAGCCGCTCCATCTGTGGAAGCAACAGTATAGCGGGATCATCATTTTGTGATAAATGCGCCGACAATTCCCATACCTTCAATCCAAGAGAATATTTCTCCGTCGACGCGTCACGAATAACAAAACCTTTCTCCTCAAGTGTAGTCAGAAGCCTATGCACCGTACTTTTGTGTAACCCAATTCTCCCTGCAATTTCTGTCAGCCCAAGGTCGCTCCCCTTGGTAAAACACATCAATATATCAAGCGCCCGCTCAACAGCGCGAACCGTTAATTTCCGGTCTTCCATTTGGCAATTCTCCCCCTAGAGTTTCACTGGATGAAACATGGTTACATAAATTATATGGAAAACGCTCCATTCCGTCAATTAGGTACTAAACCAACCTTATTCATTGACTTTGTTAGATGCTAGTTTTACGATAGTTTTATACTAAATTTTCTTTTATTCGACATAACCAGACTAAATTTTTAAGTACTCTACTCATATAATTAAAATATAATATAAATTTTGAATTGGAGGAGAGAACATGAATCAGACAACCCAGACCCGTCTCCCCCTACATTCCGATTTAAATGATACCGGACTTACAACGCGGCATTTTAGCATCAAACATATCATTGTCGCATTCCTACTATCCGTCCTGTTCTTTTTCATATTTTGCTTTGTTTCCTTACACGGCTACATTGCCTGGGTGCTCTCTAATCCTACTGTAGCTCCGCTATACTCGAATCCAATGCTATCCAAGAATTTAGAATATGTAGATGTTACGTTCCCCGCGGCAGACGGTAGTAGACTCATGCAGGGCTGGTATATTCCGGCGGAGGAATCAAAGAAGACGATCATATTCAGTCATGGATACGGTGCAAATCGTGAAGAAACCTGGGTACCTATGTATGATTTGGCTCACTTCGCACATCGTTTGAACTTTAACGTACTCATGTTCGACTACGGATTCGCCGCTCAGAACAGTAAAGAAGTAGCTACAGGTGGTAAAAAAGAAGCCGAACAACTCCTCGGTGCCATCAAACTATCTAAACAACTTGGAGCAGAGGAACTCGTCGTTTGGGGCTTCTCTATGGGCGCCGGAACGGCACTACAAGCCGCTTTAACCAGTCAGGATATCGATGGGATGATTCTCGATAGCACCTTCTTGCTAGAGCCAGATACGATGTATCACAACATTCGTCAACATATTGATCTACCACGTCACCCTTCACTGGAAATCATCGGAATGCTGCTACCAGCACTGAATGGCACCAGCCTGCGCCAAATTCCATATCCAGAAGTCAAATCCAAGGATTATCCTTTCCCGACACTATTTATACATGGAACCGAAGATGAGAAAGCACCTTATCCAATCGCAGAGCAACTGGCTGCCAATCAGACTAACTCCAATTCTGGGGTATGGATTGTGGATGGATCCCATCACGAAATGATATTCCGAGAACATCCGAAAGAGTATTTGCGTAAAGTATCTAACTTCCTAAGTAACATCGGTTTATCTGAGCAGAATAACAATAATCTAGGGCTCAATTAACAATTAGCAGTAGCATAGGCCAAACCTTCTTTCGAATAAGTATTTAAGAGCTTATTAAATTAGGAGGTTACCCGATGCTATTTGTTTACGGGCCTTATTTACCTGTCCGCATTTTAGAAGAGATCCGTTTCTGGAAAGGACAAGAAAAAGAGCATACCGAGGTCATTAAAGCAATTGTTCCTAATCTTGAGATGTGTTACGTAAAACTTCTAGATGATTGGGAGAAAGTATTTGCAGCTACAGAGCATGCCGCTCATACCTTATTGCAATATGGATTGTCTGGAGAACAAGCGGCTTGTAATCCATGGTTAATCCAACAGACTGAACAGCTTATTAAAACATCTTGTCGGCAATCTCATGAATTCATAAGACAACTGTATTGCATGATGGAGCAAAGTGCCGCTGTTAGAAGTGTTCCACTGGCTAATACAGTACTGTTGCATATTATCCGCGAATCAGAGTATTTCATTTGCGTACTCGAAACGCTCAATCGTCCAGGAGAACTTGGTCGCAACGTGACCGGTGTTCCTCCGATTCTCGACCCTCATAATCTTGCCTTGAATGAACATCCTCAGATTGATCAAAATGTCGAATTGGACATTGTTGAAGCAGTTGAAGTACGCAAAGATACAAACTCAGAAGAAACTGATCCTGACCCTGATCCTAATCGGCCCGTACCCATTGGCGGACACACCCTTCCCCCACTTCCTTATCCCTACAATGCACTGGAACCTTATATTGACGAAAAAACGATGCGTATTCACCATGACAAACACCACAAAGTCTATGTTGATGATTTAAACAAAGCCGAGAAAAAGCTTCAGGAAGCTCGTAAATCGGGTAATTTCGATCTCGTGAAACATTGGGAGCGTGAACTAGCATTTAACGGAGCAGGACATTATCTGCATACGATCTTTTGGGATACGATGAGTCCTAAGGGAGGCGGTAAGCCGGAAGGTGAGTTACTAGAACAAATCAAACGGGATTTTGGTAGCTATGAAGCTTTCCATGATCAGTTCTCGAAAGCTGCTGAAAAGGTTGAAGGCGGGGGATGGGCTGTTCTCGTTTGGAGTCCACGCAGTCATCGCTTAGAAATACTGACGGCGGAGAAACATCAAAACCTCTCTCAGTGGGACATTGTCCCCCTACTTCCTTTGGATGTATGGGAACACGCTTATTACCTGAAACATCAGAATGAACGACCAAAATATATTACTGACTGGTGGAACGTCGTTTATTGGCCTGAGGTAGCAAAACGTTACGACGAAGCCAAGAAATTAATATGGGAACCGTTCTGACACAGAGACACTATAAATAAAAAGAGGTTGACGATAGAATATTGATATTCCTCTCGTCAGCCTCTTTATTTAATCTGATTACTCTTTGATTAACGACATAAATTCCGCTCGCGAAGCGGCATCTTTACGGAAACTTCCGCGTACTGCTGAAGTGATCGTCTTACTCCCTGGCTTCTTAACGCCCCGGGCACACATGCATAAATGTTCACCTTCCACGACGACCATAACACCTGCAGGATCCAATACTTCTTCCATGATATCAGCAAGTTGTGAAGTGATACGCTCTTGCACCTGCAAACGGCGGGTGACTACTTCGACCAATCTAGCTAGTTTGCTGAGTCCAGCAATTCTTCCACTCGGTATATATCCGATATGCGCTTTGCCGAAGAAAGGCGCCATATGGTGCTCGCATTGGCTATAGTAGACAATGTCTTTTACAATAACGAGCTCTTGATGATTCTCTTCGAAGGTGACCCCAAGTACCTCACGGGGATCAACCTCATAACCACCGAATATTTCTTCATACATCCGGGTAACCCGGGCCGGGGTTTCAAGCAAACCTTCCCGTTCGACATCTTCGCCAATCAACTTCAGAATTTCGCGAACGTGATGTTCGATCTGCTCCCTATTCTCACCAACATGGTTGTTAATGTAATCTTTGAGTCCTGCCATCAAGCGCCTCCTCCTTTCCACAAGATATGCCTTTTATTGAGCAATAAAAATACTATTTTTTCTTACGACGTGCTCCTGATGCTCCTGGAGCTGTTGAAGGTTGATTCTTCATCATTTGTTGTGCACGCTGCATCTGTTTGCCATTCAAATTGTAACCCATTTGTTTAGCCATCTTCTGAAGCATTTGTGGATCACTTTGCATCTTCGTTAACTGTTTACGTAAATAGAAGACACCGATGAAAAAACCACCAACCAAACCAACAATTAGAGTAATAATAGGAATTACATAATCCATCACTCAGCCACCCCTGTATTAATATAACCACCTGTATACTTATAGCTTGTACACTAGAAAATATAATAGCATTCCCGCTGGCACCTAGCAAACCTAATCTGAGGATCAAATAAGCTTCCATCCGCAAACACTATAATATTAAGCCAAAACAGCCTCAATAAATACCGTTGTCTCAATAGCTAAATCTACTTCTTTTACATCCAATTCTTCACCTGTACCACGAATAATACGGATTACAGGACGTCCAGGGAGTCCACGATGCTGGCGAACGACGACACCGTTCTCTTTGGTCGACAGCCTTACACCTGTACCATTAGGATAAACAGAAACGATTCTTGTGAACTCCACGAGTACCTCATGATCAAGCTCTTGTTCCGAGGAAGCCATCAAATGTTCGCACGCCTCATGTGGTAGCATTCCACGTCCTGTTTCTCCTCCCCCGCCAATGAGATTATCATAAAGATTAGCGACTGCTACAATCTTAGGGAATAAATGAATTTCATCTTTGGTAAGTCCTCGTGGTAGTCCGCTCCCATTTAGACATTCATGATGTTGAAGTGCTGTATGTGCGATCAATAGATTAAATTCCCGCTTATGCTTCAAAATTTCGAATCCCCGCCAGGTATGATGATTTTTCATATCATCTTCATTAGCGTCTTCAGGCAGTGGGACTGACTTACCTATATCATGCAGTAGTGCACCAACCGCCAAGTCTTTTAATTGGGAGAAATTCAGCCCCATATTCAGTCCGATCATCGATGACAGCAAACAAACATTGATTGCATGAACATATTGCGCATTGTCCGTTGTTCTTATCTCTGTTAGCTGTAGAAGCACTTCCTTATGATTCATCAAATCATTCAATAAGGCATCAACGCTTCCAAAAACTTTCTTGGTGCTCCATTCCTTCCCCGATCGAACAGCCTCCTGTAATTGGTTCATTTCCTGAAGTACTTGTCCCTTTGTTGATTCACTTAATACTTCTTCGATCTCAATATCCTCGAAGTCTGTGTCCTTGATATACAGCATCGTCACACCGATTCGCTTCAAGGTGTTGATCATATACACCGTAAGCTGTACTCCCGAAGATAATAAGACCGTACCATTAGAGGAATATACTGTTTTCCCCAAATACTGTCCTTGTTCAATGTCCTCAACGCTCATGAATCTCATACACTCGATCCCCCCAGATGTCAAAGCTCCCCTTTGTGCCTACTGCCAAATCTCAACCTATGCTGAGCGCAACCCATACATTGTAGTATATCATCAAACATCGGGAGTTACTGCTGCCTTAAGCTTGCTCTCTGCCGTATGCAAACGTTTCAGTACATCTTCGTCACTCTCGGTAGCAATGGCCTTGACAATAGCCTCTAGCGCTTCTGCTCCCCCGATTCGGCTTAATGCCCAAGCCGCTGTTCCTCGCATCACAGGTCTTGAATCTTTTTGCAGTATATCTATTAATTTCGGCACAGATGCGGGATCTTTAAAGTTTCCTAAAGCAATGATCGCATTTCGTTGAATGGGGTTCTTGCCTCTCCAAGCTGCAGCACTACTTCCGAAGCGTTCCTTAAACTGACGATTACTTAGGTCCAAAATCGGTAAGAGTAGTGGTTTAACCGTTTCTGGGTCTGGCTGAAGCTCAGGACGATGGTTCCAGTATTTCCCTTTATTCTTGGGACAAACTACTTGGCATGTATCACAACCATATAATCGATTTCCCATTTTTATCATAAATTCTTCTTCTACGAAGCCTTTAGTTTGCGTCTGAAAAGAAATACACCGCTGAGCATTCAATACACCGGGTCCCACCAACGCTCCCGTTGGACAGGCATCTAGACACTTCGTGCATTCTCCACAATCTTCAGTTACCGGAGTATCCGGTGGAAATGGAATATTCGTGATTAACTCACCAAGGTAAACCCATGTCCCCCATTTTGGAGAAATAATTAAGCAGTTCTTACCTTTAAAGCCAATTCCAGCACGATCAGCTACCGCACGATCCACTAAAGCGCCTGTATCAACCATATTTTCAATCCTTGCATCGGGAACACGTTCAGTAATAAACGCCTCCAGTTTCAGCATCGCTTCACGAAGCACCAGATGATAATCACGCCCCCATGCTGATCTCGCCAAAATTCCCCGACGTTGACCCGGTTCTGACTTAGGGGGGTTGTCCATCTTGGAAGGATAGGCTACCGCAATAGAAATAAGCGATTCTGGTTGTCCCTCAAAAGATAACTCTGGATAAATCCGCTTATCAATATCAGGTTCTTCGAATCCAGATTCATACCCCTTCTCACGGCGGTCTAATAACACCGCCTTCAATGAATGGAAGGGATCCGCAGAGGCAAATCCTATATCATCGATCCCTAGCGACGGGGCAGCCTCCTGAATTTCTCGCTTCAATTCAGCCCATTTCGTTTCCGAATTTTTACGGATATTCAAGCCGTTGTCCACCTCATCACCCCTCCGTTCTCTTCTTGATGTCGTCATTTCAGCTTTTACTACAGACTACGTATTTTAGAGATAGGCCAAAACACAAACTCAGCCCGTCCCACAATCTGACTTTTCTTCACACTTCCGAAATAACGGCTGTCTTTACTCCGTCCAGCATGACGATTATCACCCATGACGAAATACTCGTCCTTCCCAAGGGTCAGCGGCTTAAAGTCGCTATCCTCAATTATGACATCTGTATAAGGCTCACTCTTAGGTTGACCATTAACAAACAACTCATGTTCGCGAACCTCTACCGTATCCCCAGGCTTTGCTATAACTCGTTTAACCAGAAACGTTTTTCGATCAGGCCCCGTACTAGGGTCTTTAAGTACTACAACATCACCACTCTTTGGTGAGGCGAAATGATACACCAGTTTATCTACAAATAACCGCTCACTATTCTCCAAGGTAGGTTCCATTGACTGCCCTTTTACCAAGGACAAATTAAACACAAATATATTTAACAGCAACATGATCGCGATAGCTATCACAGCCATTTTACACATATCCCATAATTCCAAAATCCAAATCTTATGGGGCGGCTTAATGGCCTTTTCGTCAGGAATAACAGGTTCCATTCTGCACCTCGTATATAGCTCAATTAGCTATTTAAAAATTTTAATATACTAATAATAGAAAAGCATATCCACCGTCCAATTGCAATGGACG
Source organism: Paenibacillus segetis (assembly GCF_014639155.1). NCBI lineage: Bacteria > Bacillati > Bacillota > Bacilli > Caryophanales > Paenibacillaceae > Paenibacillus > Paenibacillus segetis. Next base: position 211,326 of record NZ_BMFT01000005.1, on the reverse strand, counting down.
TAAGATATGCTTAGTCATTTCCAATATACAAATCCCGGTATTGGCCCGATTAAGATCCCGACAACGAATGGACAGCAGCTATGTTAAGCTTCTGAAACGCCTCTAGAAACTTATTTGCTCCATATCCCATCGCTTCATACAACGGCATAACCGCTTTGTTGTGCTCGTCCCCCGCAATCATAATACGGTGAACATTACGCTGTTGGAACCGTTGTTCCATAGCAGCAACTAGACTCTTGCCAGCCCCACGGCGTCGGTAATCAGGGTGAATGGCAATCCGGTAAATACAACCCAGATCCTTCTTATCGATGGTACCGATTAAAGCTCCAACGATTTCATCATCCACTTCCGCGATCATGATTAACTCTGAATCCCAAGACAGTTGTCTGGCAAACGCCCGCTTAGTGTCTTCGTAACAATCTTCCGATAAGGCAACCTGCAAAAGCTCCATCACTTGATTAACATCACTCAACTGAAAGGAACGGATACGCATGCTCTGATCTCCCTTTTCCAACGCAAGATAGATTGATGTAAAATGTAAAACACAGTTTTTACATCAACCGAATAGTTGAATCTAGACAAAAAACGAGAAATAACTTCTTCTTTGTCCATTAAACCATAATAATCTCCAGAATACATCATTTTTCTTCTGTAAGCGCTTTATATTAAGCGTTTACATTAGATTTATTCAAAAAATTTTCAAGTGCTGGAAATGTAAGTGCATAAATTGTTGGTAAATGTCAAAAAATAGGAGCGTTAACACTGCCTTAACAAAACTCATTGTCATCGGAGGTACCACCTAATGATTAATCTAAAATCACTCTTCATTTATTCAAGTTGTCTATATTTAATATTTACTTTGGACATCCTACCAACGAGAATTCAACAAATCTACTATCATAATCAGGAGGCATCTACCGTGTCACATCAATTACCCTCTTTGCCTTATCCAGCAAACGCACTTGAGCCTTATATCGACGAGCAAACGATGATCATCCATCATGATCGGCACCACAATACTTACGTTACTAATCTTAACGCGGCTCTAGAGAATGCACCCGAACTTCAAAGTAAAAGCGTAGAAGAACTACTCATCCATCTGAGTGATGTGCCTGAGAACATCCGCACGGCAGTGCGGAACAATGGTGGTGGACACGCCAACCATACTCTATTCTGGAGTATCATCGGACCAGGTGGTGGAGGTGCCCCAAATGGCCCGATTAAGGCAGCAATCGACAGCGAACTTGGTGGATTTGAAAAATTTAAAGAAGACTTTGCCAAAGCTGCAACAACCCGTTTCGGAAGTGGCTGGGCCTGGCTCGTAGTCAATAAAGATGGTAAGCTCGCCGTAACGAGCACAGCTAACCAGGATAACCCACTCTCTGATGGCCAGACCCCGATCCTCGGTCTCGATGTATGGGAACATGCTTATTACTTGAAATATCAGAACAAACGGCCTGACTACATCGCAGCCTTCTGGAACGTCGTCAATTGGGATGAAGTTAATAAGCGATATGCTGCGGCTAAGAAGTAGATAGTGGGCAAGCGAACCATCCTCTCTTCTTCGTTTGGAAAAGTTACCAACGGGGTATAATACCCATATCACTTTGCCAAGGAGGGATATTTATGGCTACAGATCATTCGGGCAAACTTACCAATGACCCACAGGAACTTTTACACAAGAAACATGAAATTGATGCTAAAAAAGCGCTGTTTACCAATTTTGCGCGAAGTGTCAGCGGGGATGCTCCTACAGAGCAAGGACAGGAGTTCACCGGGCAAAATCGAGAAACAGATCAACAAAACAACATGAAGGATGTAGAAAATCGGATATTGGAGTAATTCAACTCCTGAATGAAATGCTCTTTTTCAGTATAAGGGTATAGATACTTTGATCATGGCAGGTAAGATCCCAACGACATCGTGACCTACCATTTCCCTATGGAATAAACAAAAGAATGCAGGGTTACCTGCATTCTTTTGTTCTATCTATTTATTATGATCCACTTATTTTTTTCAAATTCTCTTGCCATTTTTTCGTCTGAAACTTTAGAAGCTTCTCATACCCAGCATTTTGTGCGTCCTGCTCTGCCTTATCCAGCAATGAAATGACTTCTTGCTCATCCTTGGCAAATAAGGCCTTGGCCCGAACCTGATCAGCAATGTCAGCAATTCGCTGCATAATAATCCCTTCTTCTGAATCTGGAAGTGGATTAATATTACCAAATTCCGTCGCATCAAATGATGTCTTCCAAGCAACACTTGTCTGTGACACAGTAGCCCAATCCCGCTTATCTTCTGGAAGGTTCATTTCATTCACTGATTTAGATTCATCGATAAACGTCGTATTCCCTGCCCATTGGAATGTATCCCATATCGCCATCAATTTAGTTCGCTCTTCAACATCATTTTTATAGTGTTCCGTATACAAAGGTGCACCAGTATCGCTTGTTCCCTGCCAATAGGTGCCTTCAGGTCCCCAGAAAATAATCCGTTCGCCCTCTTCTCCTGTCAGCCAATCTAAATAAGCGAATATGCCTTCTGGATTTTTCGCCGCAGTTGTAATCACACTGACATTCCAACCCAGGGTATCAAACTCATTAACCCAGACCTTATTCGGATCAACTCCCTCTTTATGAAGTGGCCAGATCATTGTGTAACCATCTTCCGGATCTTTAGCTTTCAAGAGGCTATTAGCTTCTGTTCCTAGAACGGTAGTCGTGAAATCACCATATATAGCAACCTTACCATTATTAATTTTCTCTTTCACCTGATCCCGCGTCTGGGTAATTGCATCTTGGGTAATTAATTTCTCTCTAAACAGTTTGTTAGCAAATACCATGGACTCGCGATAGATTGGATCGCTAAACAAAGATTTCAATTCATTGCCATCAGGAACTGCACGATTCACCAAATGTCCCACAGTACGATCTTCTGACATACCTGCATAAAGAAAATCAATGCCTTGACCTGAGATACCCACTTCAAATGGAATGATATCAGGATGCTTTTCCTTTACTAGCTTTAAATAGCTATATAAATCGTCAAAGGTTTCTAGTCTCGGTGCTCCTAATTCCTTATATATCTTATTATTTATAGCATATCCACCGTTACCCATCGGTCTTTTGGTATACCAGTTCGGGAACTGGTACAGCTTGCCATCCTCAGAACGCAGCATATTCAGCGTCTTCTCTCCAGCCCACTTTTTCAAATTAGGGTATTTATCCAAATAAGCATCCAGTGGTACAAGCTTGCCCGCCTTTCTAAGCTTCTCTACATCTGTCCCACGGTCTCCCCAAATTACATCCGGTAATTGGCCCGACGCAATCATGGTGTTAAATTTCTGCAGAGCCGTCCCACCCGATTGAATCGCCTCTACCGTCACTTTTTTATTCTCTTGAATCCATTTCGTTGCAGGATCTTGACCCCATGGATTCATCGTGTACCAATCATAGTTACCATAGAAGGAAAACTTCAACGGCGTCTCCCCTAGAACAAAATCCCCGACATCCCCTTGGCCCGCAGCTTCTTTCTGATTGGATGACTCTCCCCCCTTACCACAAGCTGAGAGCATAACACTCATACTTAACATAAGAGCAAGGAAAAGAAACATTGATTTTTTTCTAGTCTTCACATTCATTCCCCCGTATAAAATATAGTATGTAAAAGCTTGGCTTTCGCTTTGACACCTTCGCTAACGAATCTCATTCCTTAATTGAGCCGATCATTACACCTTTTGTAAAATACTTTTGCAAAAATGGATAAATGAGTAGGATCGGTATCGTTGCAACAAGCATTGTCGACATGGTAAGCGACTTGGTTGTCACGTTTTGCATGCTGGCCATATGCCCTTGAGCTGCTGCGTTCGTCTGCATCATCTGCTCCGACATGATGTTGGAACTCAAAATTTGCTGCAGTAAAGTTTGTATAGGCATCAAATGATCCGATGTAATATAAATACTAGCTGTAAACCAATCGTTCCAATGCCATACGGCTGCAAATAGTGATAGTGTGGCAAAGACAGGCCCGGAAATGGGTACGACAATACTAAAGAAAGTTCTCCAATTGCCACATCCATCTATTTTGGCTGATTCTTCAAGACCTTCAGGTAGTTCAACAAAGAAGGTTCGGAATATGATCATATTCCAGACACTGATGATATTCGGAATTACCATAACCCAAAAACTGTCCATCAGACCTAACTCTCGGTTGATTAAGTAAGCTGGAATCAAGCCGCCACTAAAATACATCGTAATAATACACATGATCATGAAGTATTTACGGCCAATTAATTGCTTCTTAGACATGCCATAGGCAAAAATAGCAGTACACGTTATCGAAATTGCCGTACCTATGATGGTTCGCAGAATGGAAATGACAAACCCACTCATCATTCGTTTGTCTTGGAAGACAACCTTATAATTCTCTAATGTAAACTCACGGGGCCAAAATGTAATCCCCCCAAGCGAAGTATCCGATCCTGTATTAAAGGAAATGACAATGGAATTCCAAAATGGATACAACATCACAAAAGACATAACAATCAAAAATGCGTATATTAGGATCATAAAAATACGATCTGGATTTATTGTTTTCATAGCATACCACCTACAATTCCGATAATTTATGTAACATCAAATGATCCCTTTACCAGAGACTTCGGCCTAACTTACGAGCAGTCGCATTAGCGATCGTCAACAGTACAACACTAATTAATGACTTATACAATCCAACTGCTGCCGCATAAGAGAATCGCGAATTTTTTATTCCCACTCGATACACATACGTATCGATAACGTCAGACACATCTTGCAGCACAGGATTTTTCGCTAATAACAAAATGTCTTCAAAACCCGCGCTCAAAATGTCACCCACAGCTAAGATCATGAAAATAATAATGACACCGGAGATTCCGGGGATCGTGATATACAAGATTTTCTTCAACCGCGAGGCGCCATCAATAGATGCTGCTTCATAAACTTCAGGATTAATACCTGCTATCGCTGCGATATAGACAATCGCTGAGAAGCCAATCTCCTTCCATATTCCAGTAGAGATAAGAATCCCCCAGAAATAATTAGGAATAGCAAGAAAGTTGATCGGTTCATGGATTAGATTTATTTTATCCAGCAGAATATTCAAGCTCCCATTTTCCGTCGCCAATATCGACATAACGAACCCCGATACAATAACCCATGAGAGAAAGTGTGGTAGGTAGCTGATCGTCTGAATTATTCTTTTAAAACGTACATGTGCCACTTCATTTAATATAAGCGCCAAAATAATCGGTGCAGGAAACCCTATAAGCAGTCGTAAAAAGCTGATGACAACCGTGTTACGCATGACGTTCCAAAACTCGGGAGAATCAAAGAACATTTTAAAATGTTTGAGCCCTACCCAGGGACTGTTAAAAAAACCTCCAAATATGTCGTAGTCCTGGAATGACATGAGCACTCCATACATAGGTAAGTATGCAAATATAAAAATAAGCAACAATGCAGGTATTACCATAAGCTGTAGATCAATTTGGGCTATATATCTAACCCAAAAAGATTTTTTGTCCCCCTTATAGGACATTGCCGCAGCCATGTTGTCTTTCTTCATTTCAACACTTCCTCCGTTGACTGAATTAATTTCGATATAGCTTATAGTAATTTAGCTTCACTTTTTAAAAAACTGATGTAAGCAACGATTTATAGACTTCTGCAATGATCTTGAATCGGGCTCATTGCCAGTGTGAAATGTAATATGATGTAATAGGATTGTTAGCGCTATCAAAGAAATCAAGTTCAGGAGGGATAGCATGTATAATGTCATGCTGGCAGACGATGAGGTGTTGGATTTAAGAGGGCTGGAACGATTTATCCCTTGGGAAGGTCTTCAAATGAAAGTTGCTGCGGTAGTAAATAGTGGAGTTGCAGCACTTGAATATATGAAATTAAATACAATACACATCCTCATTACTGATATTCGGATGCCGATCATGTCAGGGCTAGAATTGTCGCGAGAGGCACTACAACTCTACCCCCATTTGAAGATCATTTTCATTAGCGGATATGAGGATTTTCAATATGCACAACAAGCCATGCAGCTAAATGCGCAAAGCTACGTGCTAAAACCTATAGATGATGAGGAAATTATTCAAGCACTTCACAAAGTTAAGGCCCAACTCGATCTGGAGTCCCAGCAGTCATTGCTGGAAAATGCCTACCATAAAACATTGCCTGTTGTTAAGAACGATTTACTAGTTCAACTCTATGAAGGTCAACTAGATTGGAATGCCAATGCCGCTATGCTGACAGAACAATATGGAATTAAGCTTTCACAGTCCGAGTTCTCGGTAGCCTACATAGAAATTGATGATTTGGCCTGGAAGCTTGATACCTATGAAGGACATGAAGCCAAGGCCATCGTAAATAGAGTGTATTCAGTGATCGACCAGCACTGCAAACAACATGGAATTCATTCCTTGTGTAAGCTGTCTGCACACCAATTTGCCATGATGATAGAGAGTAATCAACAACATATCGAACTACTGCATGATTTAATTACTGAGATTGCAGCAACACTCCCCATTACAATTACTATTGGTCTAGGAAGTGTATTCTCCACGTTCCAGCAGGCCCAAATCTCTTATCAGCAAGCTCAGCAGGCCCTCGATTTCAAAATGCTCGTTGGCAAAAGCATAGTTATTCGCTATGACGATATAGAGATCAATCACGTCAAAGAAGTCCAGCATTGGGAAATGGCGCTGGACGCTCTGTTTGTGGAAATGTCTAATTATCGCTTGGTGCAAATTCATGATGATTTTGAGCATTTATTCTCTCTAATCCGTAATATGAAATCGAAAGTGACCGTATATAATTTTTCCATACAAATTATTTCCAAGCTCAACGCTTACCTAGCAACCTTAAATGAGGATTTATTTCAAATGCCCGGGATGCAGCTTGAAGACCTCCATATGATCTTCAAATTCGAAACGATAGATGACATCAAAACGTGGCTACGAAGAAGAGTATTTGAAATTTCGGAGCTCTTACATCTCAAAAAACAAAAAAAGAATAACCGGCTCATCGAGTCTATTTGTACTTATGTTGAAGAGCACCTGCATGAGAATATCGTTTTGCGCGATGTCAGCAATTACTTTTCCTTCTCCCCTAACCATTTAGGACAAATCTTTAAACAGGCGACTGGCATCAATTTTAGTGATTATGTAGTAGATCGCCGTATGGAAAGAGCTCGCAAACTGCTTCAGGATCATCAAGGTAAAGTTTTCGAAATTGCCGGCCAAGTCGGCTACAAAAATCAAACGTATTTCAACCGGCAATTTAAAGAACATTTTGGTATGACTCCCGGTGAATACCGGAAACAGAGCTGAAGTAGCTTGAAGGAGATAACCACATATGAAGTCGGAAAAGCGACATTTCTCATTTGGATATAAATTAATGATCTCATACATCTTTTTGCTTGTGATACCGGTAGTTTTCGTTGGAATATTTGCATATAACACATCTGTACACTCCATCCAACAACAAACCACCGCCAACATTCACGGTACGTTGCAGCAGATTCGAGACAATATTAACTATAAGACAGAAGATATCATGCGTCTGACGGATAGGTTGTATTACGATCGAACATTAGCAGACTATTTGCGAAGATATGATGATGGTTGGTACAGCTATGATACGACGAAGAGCTATTTACTTCCCAGTCTCCAGAGCACGATCCACTCAACCAAACATAACATCGCACTTTCCGTCTACATCAAGAACGATACAATTCCTGAAGTGTTCTTTCTATATGATGGTATGGACCCTTTAAGAAAAGGACCTTTCTACGAACTGTATCACTTACAGCGAATTACAGACAAAGAATGGTATATCCATTTCCCGAAGGAGCAATATGGGCTAACGACGCAATGGCGTCAAATCGAAAGTGACAAACAATTTCAGAACATCTCATTACTCCGCAGACTGATGGATGCCTTCGAGCCAACTAACCCCCAGATGATTGGGTTTATCAAAATCACAGTAAAAATTTCCGATATTTTGCAAAGCGTAGATTACCAGAAAATTCGCAAAGGGAGCACGTTATATATTGAAAACGAGTTAAATGAAATTATTTATATATCATCTGAGAACCCAAATATGACAGCTGAACATATTCAATCGTTCGCGAATAAGGATTATTTGCAAATTAAGGAACCTATTCCCGGTCTCAATTGGACTCTCGTAGCCAACATACCCAATCGCGAATTAAAAAAAGAGCTATTCAAAGTGAAAACGGTAACCCTGCTAATTTGTATTATCAGTATCGTTGTCTTCTCGATTGTAGGCGTTATTCTATCAACCTATTTTTCCAAACGAGTAACAAAAATTGTTTCTGTATTAAGCTCATTTCAAGAGGGAGATCTTCATAAGCGACTTCGATACAAGGGGCATGACGAATTTAATCAAATCGCTTCCGCACTGAATGATATGGGAGAGAATATGAACCAACTTATTCAAGATGTCTACATATCCAATCTGCAGAAAAAAGAAGCCGAGCTAGAATCACTGCAAGCTCAGATTAATCCGCATTTTTTATACAACACGCTCTCATCTATTAACCGTCTAGCGCAATTTGGGGAGACAGACAAACACCGCTCCATGGTGAGTGGACTAGCTAAATTTTATCGACTTACCTTAAATGATGGGTTATCGATTATTTCTATTGAGAAGGAGCTGCAGCAGGTTCAAGCCTATATTGATATTAAAAAAATTCAATACGAGGAACGTATGAATTTTAGCTATGAGATCGATGAAGAAGTACTTAAATATGATACCGTTAAGCTGATTTTGCAACCTTTTGTAGAGAACATCCTTGAACATGCTTGGTACGCTGATCGAATTCATATTCGTATAGTCGCTACAGCAGAACCCAATGGAATTACGTTCAAAATTATCGACGATGGAGTAGGAATGAGCCAGGAAACGATCGATCAAATATTCATTAAAAATGGCATAAAAATAGGCTACGGCATACGCAATGTCGATCAACGTATCAAACTGCAATTTGGAGAAAGCTATGGGGTCTCACTTCATAGTCGACTTGGTATCGGCACTACCGCCAAGCTTACCATTCCTTACTATAATCATTCGAAAATAACATAAATCGTTGCATAGCTACATTGTTTAGAGCAGGTGCGTGGACTTAGAATATGCATCAGAATACAATCTAACTTCGAAAGGTGGTCTTCTTTATGAAGCAGAAATTGATCTTTCTGATCGCTTCCATGCTAGCCTTCACCATGTTAAATGTCCCATCCAGCACCAGTTACGCACAATCCGGTCCCTTTGTCACGGAAGTCATTGTACGCACGGTAGACAACTTTAAGAATCATAACGATGTTGTTACGTTCATGTACAATGCCAAAAAGCGTAATGTATCTGTCATCAATTTAAATGTTAAAGAAGATGAGGATGATGCCGTTCCATCAGGGTACGTTTTTTATCCAAGCACGATTGCTCCAATCGCTGCAGGTTATGCCAACTTTGATGCCGTTAAAGACGTAATTAAAGAAGCCCATGACCGTGGCATTCAGGTCCGGGCTTGGATTCCGCAATTTCATGATAAAGCAGCCTTTGATAAGAACAGCGATTGGCAGATGAAGGCGCTAGTTAATGGGCAGGTTGTACCCTTTACCGGGTCTAATGGGAGTGAGTATTTTGTAAATCCACTGCACCCCGATGTTCAAGCTTATGAGCGGTCTATTATTAGGGAAATCGCTACGAAGTATGATATCGATGGCATCGTGCTCGATTGGATCCGATTCGATGACTACAATATGGATATGGGTAGCTATACCAGACAACAATACCAAGCACAATACGGTTATGATCCGATTACAATTAACTTTGGAACGAATAATGCTAAGCGTACAGAGTGGAATGAATGGAGAACAACGAAGCTAGGTAACTACGTGCAGGATGTACGCAATGATCTCAATGACATTACACCTGGTCTATTCTTCGGCGCTTATATTTTGCCACCGGAATTTGTTGAATGCGGTCAAGACATCGCAAAATTCATGCCACACATGGACTTCATCTCGCCAATGGCTTACTTCGATGATTGGGAGTTCCCCCCAAGCTGGGTTTATAATCAAACCGGTATTCTCAGTCAAACCAAACAAAAGATCGGAAACACAGAAATTATCGCTACGCTGGATACCGATTGGACCAATGCCCAATACCATGAAGTTCATCAGGGTATTCGAAATAACTTCCCGGAAATTACAAACCTGTCCTTCTTCGTTTATGGAAAATGGACTGATAATGAATTAAAGAAAATTGATAACCGCACAGGTTGGTAAACTATCATTTTGACTCAAAGTAACGGTTCAATATCGTAAGAAAAACTTTCGGAAAGGCGAAGCTAGCCATATCTTCCTGGTTGATCCAAAGATATTCGCTAGCATCGCCATTCTTCGAGGTACCGATAGAATTATCTCCTCTGCTGCTATATGCCCCATTTGTCTCTGCCACACCAGCTATACGCCCTACTCTCTCGCCAAAACGAAATACTCGAAGATTCCAGTGGATGTGACTAAAGGTATGCTCCGCGTCCATATAAGCACCTTCCGGCGTTACACTTATACCGTCTTTAGCAAGCTCTACTGCCAGCTGTTCCATTGCTGGAGCATCTAGCATCCCCGCTCCTTCGCTAGGAGACGTGTCTGCCAACGCATGAGGCAGCTCCCACATACGGGCAAGCAGCCCCGTGTCCGCACGACGTCGTATCAATACGCGGCCTTCGTTACGTCCACTCCCCTCCACAAGGGCAACGAAGCGAAACTCCGGTCTCGGTGGCTTCGCCTTACTCTTAACCGGTAGCTCATCAACAACACCTTCCAAGCGTGCTGCGCAATACTCCATCACTGGACAAGTTAAGCAGCATGGAGATTTCGGTGTACACACTAGCGCACCTAGCTCCATGAGTGCCTGATTGAAATCGGATGCTCGTCCATGTGGTATCAGTTCGGCGGCCAATTCTTCCATGATTGAGCGGGTTTTAGCCTTCATAATATCTTCCTCAATCAGGAAATATCGTGATAATACACGCATTACATTTCCATCAACTGCAGGTTGAGGTTGATTATAAGCAATACTTAGAATAGCTCCCGTCGTATACGGTCCAACGCCTTTTAGAGCAGACACCGCTTCCTTGTCATTAGGCACAACGCCCCCATGACGCTCAACGACTTGTCTGGCCGCCGCTTGCAGATTTCGAGCACGAGAGTAATAACCAAGCCCTTCCCACAATTTGAGTACGTCCTCTTCAGGGGCTTCTGCTAAATCGGTAATACTCGGAAATCGCTCAATAAATCGCTGGAAGTACGGGATCACCGTATCAACCCTTGTTTGCTGCAACATAATCTCAGATACCCAAATATAATAAGGGTCCCGGTATCTGCGCCACGGTAAATCACGCTTCGATCGATCATACCAATCCAACAATTCCATACTGAAGTAAGCTTTACTATCTATGATTTCTTGCATTATTTTCTCCTTTATTTCAATTGCTCTACAACGGCAAAAGCAGAAGCTAGATGACGTTCATGCGTAATACTGAGATGTATAGTATATTCCTTAGGTCCATTCAGCTGCAATCTTGTCCATGCCATAGGTGACAACGATACTGATGGTTTACCAGCAACATCCGGCAATATTTCCATATCCATAAACCCGAGCACTTGCCCAATTCCACAACCAAATGCCTTGCTTACTGCTTCTTTAGCAGCAAAACGCCCAGCAAGGAACTCTGCGGAACGTGTACTTCTTCCTGGTAATTCGAACTCTGCCGGGGTCAGTATTCGGCGCATAAACTTCTCACCATTTCTTCCATTTAGCATCACTTTAATCCGTTCTATCTCAACCACATCGTGTCCAATTCCATAAATCAAGTCGATCCCCTTCTTCCTGATCGTGCATTTAACGAGCTTGACCCATAACAATCACATTGTAACAGGGAAGTGGGTTTGAAGCGAGTCGTGTAGTCAAACATAAACAACCCGGAACTCACAGCCAACGCTATGGTTCCGGGTTGTACTTCTTATTCATACCGTAGAGCTTCAATTGGATGTAATTTGGACGCTTTGTTCGCTGGATACAATCCGAAGAAAATACCTACGGCTGCCGAGAAACCAAATGCCAGTAGAATGGCCCATAGTGAGATCACAAATGGCCAACCAGAGATGATAGCAAATACATAGGCCAGCAGTAATCCCAATAGCGCACCTATTGTTCCCCCAATAAAAGAGAGGATCACTGCCTCGATCATGAATTGCAACATGATCGTCCCCGGAGTTGCACCAATTGCTTTTCTAATCCCGATCTCACGTGTGCGTTCCGTAACGGATACGAGCATAATATTCATAACGCCGATGCCACCAACTAGTAAGGAAATCCCGGCGATGGAGCCGATAACGGTTTGTAGAATAGAGAAAGTGCTAGACACCATCTGCTCTGCCTCTTTTCCCGTTTGCGTCATATAAGCGCTGGGATCTACCTTTTTCTTATCCGCTAGCCAAGCTTTCACTGTTCTAATCGTCTCTTGAATATTGTCCTGAGAAGTAGACAATACTTCAAGCGTTCCTAGTTGATCGCTTTCACCGCTATTCCCAGCTGGCATTGAAGTAATGGGGGCATAGGCTGAGTATTGCTCTCCGCCCATACCGCTCAGGATACTCTCCTGAACCTTAAACACCCCAATAATTCGAAATGTCCCCCCGGACAAGACAACTTTACGGCCATTCGCTCCTTTGGCAGAACCAAATACCTTTTCAGCATATTTCTTATCCACCAACATGACCTTCTGCCGGGCACGCTCTTCCTGCGAATTGAAGAAGCGACCTTCTATGATGTCGATATTTTGCATCTTAGCCATGTCAGAGGTTGTCGCCGTAATCATAAATCGCAAGTTATCTTTCTTAAACTTCGTTGTCATGGAATAGTTGAGCGATGAGGAGACATAACGGACGCCATTCAATTTCCGCATCTCCGTTAGATCACGGAGTCGAAAACTTGCATCTGCCGAGGTTCCGCTTGTCTCCATATTGGGGTAAACAACGAAATATCCGTCTTTATAATTCGAGACCATCGAAATAATGGAAGATTGCCCGGCTTGACCAATGGACACTACGGTCACGACCGCCGCTACCCCAAATACAATGCCAATCATCGTCAGAAATGAACGAAGCTTATTAACTCGAAGATTATCCAGAGCTACCCACATGCTCTCCAGAATGCTCATGAACCCACGACTCCTTTGCGAGTATCCTTAAGCATCTCTCCGTCGCCGAATAACAACACACGATCCGCATGCTCTGCAATATCAGGCTCATGTGTAACAAGGACAATCGTTGTACCTTCCTGATGAATTTCTTTAAATAACCTCATAATTTCATGGGATGATTTCGAATCCAAATTCCCAGTTGGTTCATCAGCAAGTAATATTGGAGCATTCATCGTGAGAGCACGGGCAATTGCTACACGCTGTTTCTGCCCACCAGACAATTCTGTAGGGCGGTGCTTCACTCGATCCCCAAGTCCGACTCGCTCCAATAGCTCTAGCGCCCGTTCATTTCGCTTCTCACGTGAAATTCCCGCATACATCATCGGGAGTGTCACATTCTGAAGCACCGTTTGTCGTCCGAGCAGATTAAAGCTTTGGAAGACGAACCCAATCTTACGATTTCGGACCCGAGACAATTCATCTTCATTCAGGGTATGTACCTCTTCACCATCCAGAACATAACGGCCCTCTGTCGGTACATCCAAACAACCAATGATGTTCATCAATGTGGACTTACCTGAGCCCGATGAACCCATGATCGCCACAAATTCACCTTGTTCAATATTGACGTTAATGGGCTTAAGCGCCTGTACTTCAAGTGGACCATTCTTATACACCTTCGTGATATCTGTCAGCGTGATCATCGAAGCTTCACCTTATCGCCATCACGAAGCGATTCCGCGCCTTCCACTACCACTTGCTCGCCATTGGCTACGCCGGTGAGTATCTCGATTTGATCCTCACCTTCTTTGCCCGTTGTTACTACTGTTCTAACCGCCCTTCCATCCACTACCTTGAAAAGGAATGGCTGATCTCCGTTGTACTGTAAAGCACCCATCGGAATAAGAAGCCGCTCTTTATCTGGAACTTCCATTTCAATCGTAACATTGTACCCTGGACGAAGTTCTTGAGAGGTCCCGCTAAGATCTACTGTCATTTCCACCGATGCATCTTTGGTCGTGGAATCGACGACCTCAGCTGTTTTAGCCAAATAACTAATTTCACCCTTATAGGTTCCGGTTATTGATTCCCCAGTAACAACAGCGCTCATCCCCATTGCCGCTTTACCTGCATCTAATTCATTTAAATAGGCCTTCACTTTATAGGAAGACATATCTGCAACTGCAACGATCTCACTACCTTCAGCAATCATTTGTCCTTGATTCACAGAGACGTGGGTTACGACTCCGTTATTTATTGCATTAACCGTACTGCTTAGCAGCTTCTTCTCAAGTGATTCGATGGTCAGTTTGCTACTCTTGATCCGCAAATCATAGGATGTTAGATCAAGTTCTTCCATATCCACAGTAGGGTCATCTAACATAGATTTTTTATAACTCTCGAAATGTTGTTTCTTAGCGCTAAGGCGCTCTGCTTCCGCTAGTTCCATGTTAATTCGTTCTTTCTCTAGCTGTTCCTTGATCCCATCCATTCGAAGTGTAAGAAGTACCTGACCCGCTTTTACTTCGTCTCCAAGCTTGACGTTCACAGACTCTACGACACCACTTACTGGCGAATAAATCTCCGTCGTTGTCTTCGGCTCCAGCTTGCCGTTCGTAAATATTTGTTCGACAATGGTACCTTCTGCCGCAGCGGCGGTAGTAACTTCTGTTGATTTCCGCAAATTTATGATATTAACTAGCACCAGGCCAATAATAACTACACCTACAACAACGCCCCACACCCATTTTTTCTTTAACATTCCATCACCTATCCCATAGATCTTTTATTATAAAATAAGGAGAGGACCTATTGATAAAACTAGCCATAAGGAAATAATCCACATGCCAACTGTCTTACGTGGACGTTGCATCATAACCGAGGCTCCTACCACATACATAATCACTCCCCAAATTGTGAAAGGATTAATGATAGACATCAACTCATATAATTGGCTCGATTTATCAGACACAAAAGCACCCAGACTAAGTGAAACATCGCTCAAGGCTTGCCCGTCCGTAGCACTTACCATCACTGTAGTTAATAGACTGTTCAATATTCCTGGCAATGTAGCAAAGGCGGCTAGTGTAACTAGTTGCATATATTTTGCTTTTCCACGCACGATCAGATTCAACAGCATAAGCAATAAGCCCCATATAAAGACACCTGCAGCAGTCATAATGAATGAAATAATAAAACCACTAATTTTCGTCGTTTGTATGAGCGCTTCCTGAGCTGATGGATCTATTTGTTGCTTTTGAAACTGTTCAATAAGCCCCTTTTCTATGAAAGGCATCTGTAGGTAAATAGATATTGCTGAAAATACCATAAGCACCACTAGTGGAAGTATCCAAGCTGTCTTGTTTTCTTTAACTCTTTCAAATGTTTCTTGTGGTGCTACAAAGACCATGAATAAATTTTTCAAAACTCTAGCCCCCTATTACTAGTATATTCTTCCTAAATAAACAATCTTCACTATCTATACGAGATCATATCAAAAAAGATTCAAACGTGTATATATTCACATGCTACTTTAGCCATGAACATTAATTGTTATTTTAGAGCTCCCTTATATTGTTATCATTTCAGCGTGTACTCTACAGGAATTGTGTGATTGACGTGTGAGGACATAATACATATGCTTATCTCGAAACATATCATTATTTAAGGAACTACTGAGGGGGCATCTATGTTGCGAGTCATTATTGCTGATGATGAACGTTTAATAAGGTTGACGCTTCGAAGTATGATTGAAGATTCATCATTTAATATACAGATTGTGGCTGAAGCCAAGGACGGAACTGAACTATTACAGTACATCGAAGAACATCATCCAGATCTCGTCTTTGTCGATATTCGAATGCCAGGCTTAAGCGGATTAGAAGCAATGGAGCAAGGGAAAGGTCTATCTCCTCACACACAGTGGGTCGTTCTAACTGGTTTTTCGGACTTTAACTATGCAAGGCACGCACTTCGTCTTCAAGCATTCGATTATTTACTGAAACCAGTCAGTCCAGAGGAGCTCGAAGCCACTCTGTCGAAAGTGCTTCTTGCCCTAGAAACGAAAGTGAATCAATTGTCGAATCATTTTGAAACCGCTGTAAATTCTCTATTTCATCGAACTCGATCTATTGAAGAAATCGGAACAAAGTATCATTTACAAGACTATCATTTCTTGATTACGTTGTTCGATATCGACAGCTATTTACCAGAACAAGAACAGACAAAGCTCCGTTTCGAGTGGATTCATAAGTTAAAAGAGGCTTATCGTACGCAAGTACAATTTGCGATGTTGGAGAATGCGATCTCTTTCGTAACACTTCCGAATGGTGATTTAGCACAAGTCATAGGGTGGCGTAAATCTGCTGAAAAACGAGCTAAGCTCCAAATCCCTCACATCCAGCAAATACTCACTCAAGAAATTCAACAATTTCAAACTGATTCATGTATTGTGACAGGATTTCAGTGCGATCACGAAATGGATTTGTTTGATTTAGAAGAAGGCATAATCAAACTGGCAGAGTTCCTTCCACTTCGGCGGTTATTGCCTTCAGGCAGGCTTTGGATGGAAAATGAAGCTGCTTCCTTTGCTGCAAGACCAAACTATGTTGTCATTAGTGAACAAGTCGATAAGCTAAGCAAGCTCGCTCATCTGCAAGATTATTTTCAATACGCTAATGAATTAACACAACTTGTACCGATGATACAGACACTGAACCAGCATGATCCGTATGCTATACGGAATCTACGCGAATTTCTATGTATAACACTCGGATGTGAGCTTGATGCCAGTCAGCAAGTTGATCAATGGATAACATCATTGCAGCGTGTACAAGAAAGTCGATTGGCAGAGAAATCCCAAACTGAATTATCGCAGAGCGATTTAATCCAACGAGTAGTCAATTATGTAAATACTAATTATATGAATGATATTGGGATAGGACAAATTGCGCACGATATAGATGTGACTCCTAATTATTTAAGTTCATTGTTTCATAAAAAAACAGGTCAGAAGTTTATGAAATATTTAACGCATATTCGGATGATGAAAGCGAAAGAGTTGTTCTTAACGAAACCCGGACTTAAAGTACAGCAAGTAGCCGAACAAGTCGGCTACTACAGTACGCGTCATTTTACGAAATTATTTCAGGAGCAGTTTGATTGTTATCCGTCTGAAATTCATCAGAAGATGAATCCAAAGCAATCGTAATCGTAGATTCTGTACCCACATGAACTATACTCTGAATCTCCAGGCGTGCGTTGTCTTTACCATAAGCGATGATCAAACGTTCACGGACATTATGGAGTCCAACACTTTTCGAACGGTCAGAAGATTTCCTATCTGGAATAAATCCAACACCGTTATCTGTGATTTTAATTTGTACCGCAGGAGTACCGTCGTCATCTATCAGTCTGGCGTGAATATTGACTTTACAGACGTGATTTGCTGGCTCACAACCATGAATTATCGCATTCTCTAGTAATGGCTGCAGCAATAGCTTTGGTAACCGAAATGTTGTGAGTTCGGGTGGGTAAGACTGTGAAATCGCCAACCGATCATCAAAGCGTAGTTGCTGCAATTCACCATAGCGCTGCATAAACAGAAATTCTTCTTCGATACTGGACCAATCATTATATTCTAATGAGTATCGCAGCATGCCGCTAAGGGCAAGAATCGCTTTCTCCAAAGTTGCCTTTTCACCTGCACGATTCAATCCAATCCAACCATTTAAAATGTTATATAGGAAATGAGGCTGGATTTGCGACTGTAATGCGCGATATTCCGCATCTCGCTTAGCAAGATCGGTGCGGTACTCACGAATAATCATCTCGTTAAGTTGAGTAATCATTTGATTGAATGCTCCACCGAGTTGAGCAATCTCATCTCGGCCCTTTGCGTTGAACCTGGCATCAAGATTACCTCGCTGTACTTTACGCATGACTTGAATCATTTGCTTAAATGGATTGATGATATTTCGAGATAAATATAAGAACAACACAAAAGTGACGATGAGACCAATACCCAAGAACAAGAAGGCAACCGTATACAACCAACGTACCTTAGATGCAGACTCCTCAGCTGATAACAATACGCTCATCTTCCATTCAGCTTTCGGGATACCCTCCGTTACTTTAGTATAGGACTGCCCGCTTACATCGATAACACCTCTCGTCCCTCCGATGTCATTCAAGGCCTCAGTTGGAATCGGCTTGCTGGAGTATAGCAACTGATTATTTACGTCTTGAATGACAACGATCGAACTTACGTCAAATGAAATATCTCTTACCATCTTGTTCAATATATTGTTATCTGCATCGGCCATAATGACCGCAAGGGGTTGCCTGGAATCTGGATCTTTAATGAGTCTAGCAACGGAGAAGACTTGCTTCTGTTCAGAGAACATCAAATAATCTCGTTTATGTGCACTAATAAAAGCAATATTCCCATCCGCTTCAATGGCTTGCTTGTACCAGAATTGACTTTGATAAGGAAATTCAGGGATCGGCCCTGTCATCTCCTCCTTCGAATCCGTAACATATACCGTACCGTCATTCGAAATGAGGAGCGTACCAAGAATATCTTTTCTCATATTTTGCAGCATAATAGGTAAAGTCTCGTTCAATGCGCGATTAGCAACCAACTTGGTATAATCGTCTGAGCTTTCATATTGATTATTCGCTTTTAACTTCAAAGCATACATAATATTCTCGTTCCAGAAAGGCATCATCGTTATGCGCTCAAGATCGTCCAGATAAGTCTCAATGTTTCGTGCCATCGCCTTCAATGTACCTTCCGTTATGACTTGTTTCTCTTTCGTAATCAATGTTTGATAGTAATATGGAATAACAAAACCAATCAATAAAACAGGAATGACTATAGTCATGACAAAGAGACTAGTAAGTTTAAAACGAAATGTATAGAGATGATGCCGCACGTTATAACCTCCACCTTTGCTATACCTGAGAATAGATTAAAGTAGTGATATGAACAATCATAGCCTAGTTTACCGTTATCGAATAGATGTGTAGAAATCGTCTGATCAATCGTAGTTTCGGGGCATATGTAAGCGTATTCTAAATTGCTATATTGATTACAGAAACATTCATCTTATCCATAGGGGGAACAAACATGAGAAAAAATTGGTTGTCGATGCTATGCCTAGTGCTACTCATTGTAACAGCACTTACTGCATGTGGATCAAAAAATAATGCAGACGGTAATACGACAGGAAACAATGCATCAAACAAACCAGAAGTGAAATCGGAAGAAAATATTACATTAACGGTCTCAACTAACGTTGTAGGTGAGCAAGCGAAAGTACTTCAAGATATTTCGAATAAATTTATGCAAGATAACCCTAACATCAAAGTAGAATTTAGTGCGCCAGGTAAAGATTACGAGAATATGATGAAGGTTAAAATGGCTTCCAAAGATATGCCAGACGTCTTCGCAACTCACGGTTGGTCAAAGAATCGTTATGGCGAATATCTCCTTGACCTATCAGGCGAGGCATGGGTAAAGGACTTGGATCCAGCGATCAAACCAAGTGTGACAGATGAGACCGGTAAAGTATATGTACTTCCGATGGATCAAGACAAATCAGGTCCTGTTTACAACATTGACCTCTTAAAGGAATACGGATTGGAAGTTCCAACAACTTACGAAGAATTACTTAACGTTGCTGAAACAGTCAAAACGAAAAGTAATGGAAAAGTTGTAGCGATTCACATCGGTGGTGCAGACGCATGGCCAATCGGACAATTCTTTGATTTCTTTGCTACGCCGCTCTTAATTAGTGCAGAGAAAAATTATAGCCAAGCATTTCTAGATGGTACATTTGATTGGAATGAATTCGATAAATTGCCTCAAATGCTCAAAGACCTTCAAACCAATGGATATTTGAACAAAGACGTACTTACAGCTAAATATAGCGATTCCGCGAAAGCATTCGCAGAAGGAAAAGCAGTATTCGGTGTTTACGGACCTTACTTTATTGAAGAAGCTCAAAAAATCAATCCAAACTTAAATGCTGGCTTGATGCCAATTCCTTCAATCCAATCTGGTGATATACCAACATTTGCAGGCGGAGAGAAAACAACTTGGGGTGTATGGAAAGATTCTAAAAATATCGATGCCGCGAAGAAATTCGTAGCTTACTTTGCACAAGCTGAGAACATTTCAGCCGTAGCCAAGTCAAACCAATTGCCTCCTGGATTAAGTAACGTATCGATTGATGCAGGTAATTTAACAGCCTTCTACGAGAAGTATAAGGATACTCCTGTGCTTCCTTTCTTCGACCGTGTGTATTTGCCAAATGGAATGTGGGATGTGTTGTGTAAGAACGGCCAAGACATTCTCGCAGGCGGAATTGATGCAAGAGCATACTCAGAGAATATGAAGAAAGAATTTGAGCGTCTTAGTGCAAACAAATAAATGTGATTGAACAACTTAACAGATGCCCAGGTGAGCTGAACAAGGGATCCTGGGTTTTTCATTTAAGTTCGAGGAGAAAGGGCTGATGCAAGTGAAGCGGAAAATGTTGAGTTCCTCGGCAATTCTAAATATTATGTACATTCCGGCATTAATTTTTTTCGCAGTGTTTATTTTTTACCCATTCATTGAAGGTATCCGCATTTCATTCACGAATTGGGATGGCTACTCTCAACAATATAGCTATGTTGGCTTTGAGAAATACTGGGCTATGTTAAGCGATAAGAATATTGGAACCACGATCATCAATACTATTATTTTTGGATTTGGTAGCACAATTCTACAGAATATCTTAGGACTTGCTTATGCATTATTTCTTGATCAGCAATTACGAGCTAAAGGTTTAGTAAGAACCATCGTGTATTTACCGGTTATTATCAGTTCGTTGATTATGGGTTACATTTGGTACTTCTTCTTTCAATTTGACGGTGGAGCTGTCAATGATATCTTGGCAGTATTTGGTGCTCAACCGATCGACTGGTTGTCAAGTGGTCCTAGAGCCGTGTGGATTATTACATTCGTAAATACGTTTCAATTTATGGGTGTTGCCATGACCATCTTTGTTGCAGGACTTCAGTCCATTCCGAAGGACTACTACGAAGCGGCTTCCATTGACGGAGCTAATTGGTGGTCAAAATTCAAAAACATCACACTTCCTCTATTGATGCCTGCCATTACAGTGAACATAGTCTTGAATATTATTGGCGGTCTGAAGCTGTTCGATGTAATCGTCGCGATGACAAACGGGGGCCCAGGATATGCTTCTTCTTCCTTGTCCACGATGATGTATAACTTATACTTTGCACGTCAGGATGCTGGATATGCAGCAGCATTAGGAAATGTCATGTTCTTATTCATTGCGGTTGTAAGTATTACTTCACTTATTCTTCTGAAGCGGAAAGAGGTGAAGTTATAACATGAAGACCTTAAAGTACAGTGTACTAACCTTGATGGGAAGTCTTCACTTGATCCCCTTTTATATTTTGCTAAGTATGGCTTTGAAACCGTCGGATGACACGAGTTCAAAGTGGATTTTTCCTATCGATATGACTATGGACAACTTCTCCAATGCTTGGAATCAGGCCCATTTAAGTCAAGCACTTATGAATAACTTTATCATCACGGTTTGTTCCGTCGTATTGATTGTATTTATCGGTGCGCTTGCATCTTATCCGTTGTCACGTTTTCCAACCAAGTGGAATCAGTTCATTTATTTACTTTGTATATCCTGCTTAATCGTACCAGCCCTGACCATCCTAGTTCCGTTATATTCGATGATCGTTGACCTAGGTGGGATTAATACTTACTGGGCTGCGATTCTAACGCAGGTTACGTTCC
This sequence comes from Paenibacillus segetis, assembly GCF_014639155.1. NCBI lineage: Bacteria > Bacillati > Bacillota > Bacilli > Caryophanales > Paenibacillaceae > Paenibacillus > Paenibacillus segetis. The sequence goes on along the minus strand of NZ_BMFT01000005.1, from coordinate 189,218 downwards.
AGCTACCATTAACGATTTTCCTATTCACAGGATTTATTAGTTCGGTACCACGTGAGTTAGATGAAGCAGGATTGATCGATGGTTGCAATAAGTTCGCAATATTCTTCCGTATTATTCTTCCGCTGCTAAAACCTATTACGGCAACGGTAATTATACTAACGGGATTGAATGTATGGAATGACTATCAATTCTCTATCTTCTTTCTGCAAAGAGTTTCGGTACAAACGATACCCGTCGCGCTGTCTCAATTCATCTCTCAATTCCAGAACCAAATCAGTTGGGTTGCCGCAGGTTGTGTGATTGGGATGTTGCCTGTTACCGTCCTCTATTTATTCTTGCAAAAATATTTCATTCGCGGTCTTGCGGATGGCGCTGTAAAGGGGTAATTGAATTATCATGGGAATTATATATAACGTAGAGAACGGGATATTTCATTTACAATCCAAAGCGACAAGTTATATTTTTCAGGTAGATCACCGTGGTTACTTAGTTCATTTGTATTGGGGCCGGAAAATATCCGATTCTGATTTAACGCAGTTCCTTCCGATCGTTGAGCGGCCCTTCTCCCCCATGACCGATCCAGATGAACCGTATTTCTCTCTTGATGTTGTCTCACAAGAGTATCCGGGTTATGGCACATCTGATTTTCGTCAGCCTGCATATCAAATACAATTCGAAGATGGAACAACGGCAGCTGAATTACTCTATCAATCCTATCAGATTGTACCTGGAAAACCCCGGTTAGACGGTCTTCCAGCTACGTATGTAGAGTCAGATGCGGAAGCGAATACGCTAGAACTCACCCTGCTCGATCCTGTATCAAATATGGAAGTGAGCTTAAGCTATACGGTGTACGAGAGCTTTGATGCGATTGTGAGGTCTACACGGTTTTCCAATCAAGGATCGCAGCCTGTTCGATTACTTCGAGCATTAAGTGCTAATGTTGATTTCCATCATAAGCCTATGGAATGGATTCAATTGTCCGGCGCATGGGCCAAAGAAAGATGGTTACACCGAAATCCCCTCGCACCAGGTACTCAATCTGTAGAGAGCCGTCGGGGGGCAAGTAGCCATCAACATAATCCATTCGTTGCATTAGTAGAGCCGACTACGACAGAGGATCATGGTGATGCCTACGGATTTAGCTTAGTATATAGCGGGAATTTTCTTGCTTCTATCGAGGTCAACCAATTCCAGACAACTCGCGTAAGTATGGGAATTAATCCATTTGACTTCACCTGGTTACTTGAACCAGGTGAGACCTTCCAAGCACCGGAAGTGGTGATGGTGTATTCTAGTGAAGGGCTGGGCGGAATGTCTCGGCAATATCACAAAATCTATCGTACACGATTAAGTCGAGGAAGTTATCGTGATCAAGTACGGCCCATCCTCGTTAACAACTGGGAAGCAACCTATTTTGATTTCGATCAGGAGAAAATCGTTAGTCTAGCCAATGAAGCGAAGGATTTGGGTATTGAATTATTCGTACTGGATGACGGATGGTTTGGAAAACGTAATGATGACCGAACTTCTTTGGGTGATTGGTTCGTGAATCATGAGAAACTACCAAATGGCCTATCAGGACTTGCGAGAGTGTTAAACGAGCGGGACTTGCAGTTTGGGTTGTGGTTAGAACCTGAGATGATCTCCGTTGATAGCGAATTATATCGTGCTCATCCTGATTGGTGCCTGCACCTTCCCAATCGGCGCCGCACAGAAGGACGATTCCAGCTTATCCTGGATCTATCTCGTCAGGATGTATGTGATACATTGATTGAGAATTTAAGTGGAGTGTTATCCTCTGCACCCATACGTTATGTCAAATGGGATATGAATCGAAATATGACGGAGATCGGCTCGGCTAGCTTACCACCCGAACGACAACGGGAAACAGCTCATCGCTATATCCTAGGATTATATCGTGTGTTGAATACCATCACAGAGCGTTTCCCACATATTCTCTTCGAGAGCTGCTCTGGTGGTGGTGGCCGGTTCGATCCAGGAATGCTCTACTACATGCCCCAGACGTGGACGAGCGATAATTCGGACGCTATTGAGCGACTAAAGATTCAATACGGCACAAGCTTGGTATATCCCATTAGCGCACTGGGATCACATGTTACGGCTGTTCCGAATCATCAGGTTCATCGAAATACGCCACTAAGCACCAGAGGGGATGTCGCGCTGTCAGGCAACTTCGGATATGAATTGGATCTGACAAAGATGACAGCCGAGGAAAAGGGGCTTGTTAGAGATCAAATTATTCAATGCAAAGAAGTACGAGACCTGACGTTCAACGGGGATTTCTACCGTTTAAGTAGTCCGTTTGAAGGCAATGAAACTGCCTGGATGTTCGTATCGGAAGATCAAAACGAAGCTCTCGTCTTCTGGATCAAAGTGTTAGCCGAGCCGGCAGAGCCATTACGTCGCTTACAGCTACGTGGGTTAGACCCATCAGCTGTCTATGTAGAGCAATCTTCAAGATTAACTATGCATGGAGATACATTAATGTATGCCGGGGTACAAGTCCCAATCACCCATGGTGATTTCCAAAGTGTGACCTGGAGATTCCGGCGATTATCATAATAATTACAGTTAACGAACTCCGCAAAAAAGAGATAAAACCCAGCCTACCTTCATCGTAGTCATGGATTTTATCTCTTTTAGATTGGATACATATCAGTAAGTGGTCTATCTTAAATCCCCGGAATCGGACTACGTTTATGCTCGGATTTAAGGTAGAAGGATTCTAGACGTTCTCTGACAGCAGGATTGATCTCCTTGCCCTCCAAGTAATCGCTGTTATCTTCGTAGCTGATCCCTAGTTCCTTCTCGTCCGTTTGCCCTTCCCATAGTCCAGCCGTTGGGGCTTTATTAATAATATCTTGCGGTACACCAAGACGTGCGGCCAGTTGGCGAACTTGTCGTTTGTTCAGTGAACTTAGCGGAGTTATATCTACCGCGCCGTCGCCCCACTTCGTATAGAAACCTGTAATAGCTTCAGAAGCGTGGTCAGTACCAACAACGAGCAATTTCAGTTCGAAAGCAATCGCATATTGAACAACCATCCGCGTCCGAGCTTTGACATTACCTTTTCCCTGGTGACTGATGTGACGAGACTGACCAATCGCTTTGAGTCCATGCTCCACTTCCAGTGAAATCTCATCAACTGCTTCCTCAATGTTGGTCTCCATCGTATGAGTTAATCCAAACGCCTTAGCTACATCATAGCTATGATGGATATCCTCTTGCTCTCCATAAGGCTGGAACACACCAAGTGTTATATATTCATTGCCCGTTTCTTGGGTTAATTCATCACTAGCCATCTTACATAGACCCACCGCAACCGCACTATCAATCCCCCCGCTGATCGCGATCAACAGCCCTGAACTATGGGAGCTCTTCACATAGTCTTTCAAAAAGTCCACGCGTTTACGAATTTCCTGATCTACATCGATGGTAGGCTTGACGCCCAAACGTTCAATAATCTCATGCTGTAGGCTCATTCTCTTATCCCTCCGTAAAATCTATTAATATGTAAAACACCCCACAAGTACCGGTAAATGCCGATCTGCGGGGCGTCCTTTAACAACCGGCCTTAGCGGCAGAAACGGTCAAATGCGCCGATAAGCTCTGACGCGATATCATCAGCGGAACGATCTTCAATTTGATGACGTTCGATAAAATGAACGAGTTCTCCGTCCTTCATCAATGCGATAGAAGGAGATGACGGTGGGTATGGTGCAAAATATTCACGTGCTTTAGCGGTTGCCTCTTTATCCTGACCAGCAAATACCGTGAACAGGTGATCTGGCGTTAGGTCGTTTTGTAGCGCCTTAGCTACTCCAGGACGACATTGTCCCGCTGCACAACCACAAACTGAGTTGATGACTACTAATGCTGTTCCTTTAGATGTAGGCAATTTTTCCTCTACTTCCTCTGGGGTCCGCAATTCTTGAACTCCGAGAACGGTTAGTTCATCCCTCATCGGTTGAACCATATCTCTCATGTATTGATCAAATGACATCGACATTTACTTCACTCCTTATACATACTAGCGATACATGGCGGTATGAGCCACCACTTCACCGGGCTTTATTTTATTATACATTCACAATAAAGGAAAGCAACTTTCGAAAAGAACATCCCTTATCCTAGATTATGCATTCGCATTTACGATATAACCCTCACTAATCGGAAAGAACACAATAAATTCCGTTCCCATCCCTTCCTCGGATTCAACAGTGATACTCCCCCCATGACGCTCCATAATACTAAGACACAAGGCGAGCCCAAGTCCCGTACCATTCGCCTTGGTCGTATAGAACGGCTCGAACAGATTCTCCTTGAGAACCGCGGGTATACCATTTCCATTATCCTTAACTGTTAGTTCTACTCCGGTTCCCGTATGCCGTGTCTCCAATATAAGCTGTCCCTTCTCTTGCATGGCCTCCATTCCATTGCGTGCAAGATTTAGAATCAACTGTTTAATCTCTTTCGTGTTGAGATAAAGAGACGGTACCATTTCGTCCAAAGACACGATTATACTTTGACCGCGCAAATTGGCGTCTGCCCACAGTAGTGGTGTTAATTCCTGAATAATGTCATGCAAGCTGCATCGTTCCATGTTAACTACCCGATTCTGAGCTAAAGCAAGGAAATCATTAATTATACTGTTTGCCCGGTCTAGCTCTTCCATCACGATTCGATAATAGTGATCCAGGGAAGGAGGACTCTTCTCCTTCATTAATTGGAGAAATCCCCTTACTACACTCATCGGGTTACGAATTTCATGCGTAATTCCCGCCGCCATTTGACCAACGAGACCCAGACGTTCAACATGATTCAATTCCTTACGCAAGGTCTCCACCTCAGTGATGTCCTGCAAAATGATGACCCCACCGATTACTTCGTTCGTATATCCCTTTTTTATAGGGGAAGTACTTGTAATGTACATTTTATTCCCATTATGTAGAACAATGCTACTCTTCGATTCACCCTTTAATGCATCTTCTAATTGAGGTATGATAACATCTGTCTCAAATCCAACGAGTGCAGTATCAATTTTCTGCTTAAGTAATTCATCTCGAGTCGCCCATTGATGTTCGTTCCGGTATAATTGAAGGAACGTGTCGTTTATTGCCATAATACAACGTTGTCCATCTAGCAGAATAATACTGAGAGGGGCAGCGTCCATCATTTGTTGCAGCTTCTCAGCTTCACTGAAATATTCACGAGATAGCTGAATGACTTGATCACGAAGTTTCTCTTTCTCCAGTGTGCCCTCAATAATGAAAATAAATAAGCAAGATACTAACAAAACAATCATAGTGTTGGCAATCGACGTTAATATAATCGTTAAATCAAGCTCTAAGGTAAAGCGCCTAAATAGCATAGGAGTTATGGTCGAAAATACTTCACCTGCAACACAAAACAAACAGATTATAACTATTTTCCTATAGAGTCCACTTATCTTGAAACGCCTTGATACTAAAAAAATAAAGGGATAGAATAGTAAGCCTGTCTCTAAGACCCAACCTGATAATGTGTAATTATCTACAAATAAGGGATAGATCATTAATTGGAGCAAGGCCAGAGCTACCCCATCTCGGAACCTAGCATAAAGCAAAAAAGAAAATAGCGGAATAATTCCTAAGTTGAGTGGAATAACCCCCCAAAGAACATCGGAGAATAATGTACATAATAAGATACTGAACATACAAGTTAGTAAAAATCCTATGGTGTATATCGTTTTAGAGTCTTTTGGGACCATGAGGTTACTTTGATCACTTCTCTTACTCGAACAATTTCGTCCCCAAAAATTGCATGGACTCTCACAAGTTAATGGGAATAAAAATGCGGGTAAGCTAGCTATCATAACCTGTAACAGGATTTCCTTTACAGCATCCACTTTCTCCCTCCTCAGGCGGAAGAATACATTCCTGCTTCGATTAAATCATAGCCGACAGTTTTTTACAATAATTCTTATTTAAGACTACAGAACCAAGCAAAGTTCTTCAAAAACAATCAATTATGTGTGAGTGAAAGAAGGAGATAAACATGTACGATGTAATCATAGTTGGTGGCGGATCAGCAGGTCTGATGGCAAGTATCGCAGCTAGCGAAAATGGAGAGAAAGTTATCCTGATAGATAAAGGGGATAAACTAGGCCGAAAGTTGGGAATATCCGGTGGGGGTAGATGTAACGTCACCAACAATAAAGAAATTGACGAACTTATCAAGAATATACCAGGAAATGGCCGCTTCCTATATAGCACGTTCTCAAAATTCAATAATAAAGATATCATTGCCTTCTTTGAAAATTTAGGCATCAAGCTTAAGGAAGAAGACAATGGACGAATGTTCCCCGTAACGGATAAGGCAAAAACGGTTGTTGATGCCCTGATCAATCAAGTGCGGAAACAAGGAGTAGCTATTCGCGTGAACTCTCCCGTAGAAGATGTACTCTATGCAAATGATACAGTTACCGGGGTTCGTCTTAAATCCAAAGAGATTATTTATGGAAGAAAAGTAATTATTGCCTCAGGCGGAAAGTCAGTTCCTCATACGGGGTCTACAGGAGACGGCTATATTTGGGCTGAAAATGCTGGACATTCCATTACAGAATTATTCCCTACTGAAGTCCCTATCACATCAAACGAACCTTTCATTCAATCTAAGGAACTTCAAGGTCTATCTCTCAGAAACATTGGTCTCTCTGTATGGAATCCTAAAGGTAAAAAAATCATAGAGCATCATGGTGATTTACTCTTCACCCATTTCGGAATATCGGGGCCAACGGCATTAAGATGTAGTCAGTTCGTTGTAAAAGCACTGAAGAAATATGATGTCGGAAACATCTTGCTTACTATAGATCTCTCACCCGACAAAAGTGTCGATGAAATCTATGCAGAAACATTAAAATTAACGAAAGCAGATCCCAAGAAGAGCATAAAAAATGTATTAAAAGGTTATCTGCCCGAAAGGTTAATTCCCCTTCTCTTACAGCAAGCTCAACTAAGTGAGGATTTGACTCATGACAATATTCCTAAACAATCTTGGATGGCACTCGCTAAATTGATTAAAGCATTTCCTATAAGAGCTTATGGAACACTTTCATTAAGAGAAGCCTTCGTTACTGGTGGAGGCATCAATTTAAAGGAAGTTGATCCTACAACCATGGAATCCAAGAAAGTTAAAGGATTATATTTTTGTGGTGAAATCCTGGATATCCACGGTTATACGGGAGGATACAATATTACGGCTGCATTCTCGACTGGATATACCGCAGGTAAACATGCCGTGGAACAAGATTAAACAGGAACAAGGCTAGAACTTCCTCTTCAAAAAGGACTTCCAAGGGGCAGCGCCAAGCCACCACGTTATGAGTAGTGCGCAAGGAATGGATAACAGGATCCCCCATCCAAATGGATATAAAGATAGCCACATTCCAGCGCTCATACATAACACTGCTGGAAATAACATGATTCGTAACGTAGGGACCGCCGTACGATATTCCATGTCGGTGCCTAGTGGGAGGATCTTCATCAGTTCCCGCGAAAAGAAGTAACGTCTATAGCTGTTTAGCCAGTAACATAATAGAAATAACAAAAGAATGAACAAAAAGATGTTCACTGGGGATGGTGGCAATTGAACGCCAACAAAACCTAACAAAGTGAATATGACATATCCCGCAGTATCTTTGCCACGCAGAAATGATTTTACGACTAATTCGGTCACTCTCATCTCTGGACTACGCGAAGGAAACAAAGCGTTGGAGTGCTGAAACAATATGGGACGTGAGCGAATAGCGGTAGGACGATCAACTGCACCTAAGAGCAGTATACCGGTCAGCTTCGTCTTCTGCCGCTCGTCCTCCCGAACCTCAGCTTCAAAACGCCCCTTCATACGAAATCTAAACCACCCCAGCACAATCGTAATCATAATACAGAGTAGTAAAATCACTCCGAAATACATTGTCCCATTCATGACCCAGGCTACAAATCCAGCAGCTATAAAGGCAGTTGCCAAATATAATACAACTGCCCTTTTCCAGCCTTTTAACATGATACCGATCACATTCTCTAGAAATATCTGTATACATTTAACGCTCAGTGTAGCGAAATAAAGGGAGAGCACTGCCGATATATTCATTCCATAAACACGCTGCAACAGCGGTAACATCACAGCTATGCCTACACCAAATAGAATCCCTTGGTATACAATTGAAGACACAACCCCGCGTAGCATCACCCCTTTGATCCATCTCTGCTGTTGTCTCAAGAACAATACATCTGCAGCTTCGAGATATAGGATTAGTCCGCCCCCAAAATAAATTAGCCCCATCATAACTAATGGAACAGTAGAATAAGGCATTTGAAGCAACCACGTTGGGAGGTCCTCCCGCCACAAACTATAATAAACTCGTGCGAACAATAATATGCCGGGTATACCGATATATAGCATAACGATCCAATCTATAATGGCATTCAGCGCACGGTACTGTTTGCCGATAAAGTCGCGTCCTCTTCGAACAAACAACTTATGAGTGGTAGTCAATTGCGGCTTGGTCACACACTTTCTCTCCTTCAAAACATCAGGATCAGGTTAGCACATCAAAGCAATCAAACAGCGACGCCTCAGGTAAAGAGGCAGCCTCACGGATGTCATCTATTGTCCCGCTAGCTACCACTTCACCAGATGAAATCATAATAAAATCGTCGCATATTTTCTCTGCCGTATCCAGTACATGAGTTGACATCAGCACCCCTGCCCCACGCCGCCTCTCCTCTTCCAATAGGCTAAGAAAATCCTTAGTTGCTCGGGGATCGAGCCCAATAAAGGGCTCATCGACGATATATACATCAGGCTTAACGAGAAAACCGAGCATCAGCATCATTTTTTGCCGCATTCCTTTAGAGAAACTTTCAGGCAAGTGGTCTCTTACCTGAGTCATTCGAAACTTCTCTAAGAGCATGTTCCCTTCCGCCTCAAACTCCGGCTCATCCATACCATAGACAGCAGCAGCCAAGCTAAGATGCTCCCATAAAGTTAATCTATCATAAAAAAGCGGTTGCTCCGGTACATAAGCGTATTTATCAGATGAACCACCGTACGTTACCTGGGCATCTGCAAATGGAAGAAGTCCAAGTATCCCTTTGATTGCTGTGCTTTTTCCCGCACCATTGGGACCTATTAACCCCGTCAACTTCCCACGCTTCACGGATATATTGATATTGTGTAACTTCGATATCCCCGGTTCATAACCCGCCTCTTGGATCGCTACTTCCAGTAGTACATCACTGTCCATACCATTGCACCTACTTCGCTAATCAATTAAAAACATTCTTTTATTTTACCACATAACATTAGGAAGCTGCCTCAAGTACAATCTCTGAGACTTCGCGGTCTCGCTTCATAATAGCTGGTCTAAACAATAGTAACAGGAGTCCAATGACAGCCAGTAGAGATCCCGAAACTATAAACGCTGGCGCAGGTCCAAAAGTGGTGACCAATAACCCTCCACAAATAGGTCCCAGAATGGACGCAGTTGAAGTTAGACTTGTTACGGTGCCGAAGACCCGACCTGTTAATGACTCTGGAGTACGCTTTTGTAACATAACTTGGAACGGTATAAATACTAATCCGGCTCCTAATCCGGCAACAAAGAAGATAAAAGCAAGCGATGTATACCCTACCAAGTTAAAAGGTCCATAAATAGCAATGATTCCAGATAATCCAAAAGCAGCACCCAGAACTACTCCTCCAATTCCAATCTTGCTCAGTGGGGACCCGTTCCGTAGTAATTGAGAGACTCCAACTGCAACTAGTGTCCCTAACCCACTAAGCGTAATACACCAGCCAAATATATTTTGAGGTATCCCCGGAATCTCCCGGAATAGTACGATTGCTTGTGAATCTGCGATCTGAAGAACTAGCAGTCCCAATGTTAAAGTTAATGTACCAAACGCAATCAATGGAATCCCAGAGATGACTTTGATACCTGCAGCAAGTTCATTCCAGAACTTGAATTTCTTCTGTCCATCTGCCCTGTTATTCTCAAGTTTCGTCCGAACAATGCTGGTCTTACCTGGCACACCCAATAAGATGATTGCTGAGAGCAAGAAAGATGCTGAATCAATTATAAAGCAAATCGACACACCGAAGGCTACGGTTAACATACCTCCAAGTGCCGGACCGATAATCTTTGTGCCTTGCTCAATAATCGCACTGTATGATACTGCCTTCTCCATATGCTCTTCGGGCACTATTTCTTTAAGTTTGCCATTCTTAGCTGGGGAGAACATGATATCAAAGATCCCCTTAGCGATCAGTAGCAGGTATACATGCCACAGTTGTGTAACAAATACCATGCCAAGCACAATAAAGGTACGAGCTACATCTGAAATAATCATGAGCTTCTTACGTTCCATCCTATCAGCAAGCATACCCGACAGTGATCCTCCTAGTAGCATTGGCATCAGCATACAGAGCATTGCTATCGTGATTTGCCACGGTGTGGCCTGCCACTTCAATCCAATCATTGTAAGCAGAGCAAGCAGTTGCAACCAATCACCCAGATTGGAAATAAGCTGTGAGCTGATTAGGGCTAGATACGCGCGATTTTGAAATAAGCCACTACCGGAAGATATCTTATTCATCTTCATGTTAACAACTCCCTATAAATAATCTCTGAGATTATATTAAACGGGTTGGAATTATTATCCATCCGTCGTTAGCATGATTCCATGATCTACCCTACGAATGATTTTAACTATGGACTCTAGAACGATGTAATGTAGAGATATCCCGAAGTAACAATACTCCCAAATAAAGGGATTAAGTGGTATGTTTTGGACATTTTGTGAACTTTGCTACTTCATCTCAAGTTTTAAATATTTAACAACCCAAATTGTGATAAATAATATTTTTTTTAAAAGCCACGTGTTCTAAGATATCAATAATTACTACTATTTAAATCTTTCAGAAAATATATAATAAGGCGGGATGAGAATGTTGAAAACCGAGGAACGCGGGACAGATCTATCATTGCATCTATACCGTGTATTTGCCAAATCTTTCAAAAGCGTTAATGAACATGCTGTGACAGGAAGCAAAATCCAAGGATTCAATCCTACGGCCTTTGCAGTAATGGAAGTCCTATATTACAAAGGACCTCAACCGATTCAACAAATCGGTGCCAAACTACTGTTACAGAGCGGGAACGTTACTTATGTAATTGATAAACTAGAAACGGCTGGACTATTACACCGCCAACCTTGCCCACGTGATCGACGCGTTATTTATGCAGAATTAACGGAAAAAGGTAAGGAATTAATGGATCAATTATATCCTGAATTCTCCAATCGGATGGATCATGCTCTTAGTGGCTTGAACGATTCGGAGAAACAACTGATGATCGATCTACTCAAGAAAATGGGACGTGAAGCAGAAAAGCTTGCGCCGCTTCCGCGCAAATAAACTTGAACGAAGTCAAGTTATCCCAGGCTAATAACGGCAACAAAAATGACGTATTGAAACTGTAACCAGTTTAATACGTCATTTTTGTATGTCATTTTGCCCTAATCAATCTTGGTCCAAGGGGATTGAGATTAATGAGAAGGGTCCATATCAGTTTCTTTGCGATGATTATGGACATCTAGATGACGGCGGTCATTAGCCTCCTGTTGCAACTGCTGGGCTTCATGACTTGTTACCGGCGTGTGGCTTAAACCCGAGACCGTATTTTCTAAATTTTTATCCGTCCCTGTCTTACTTTTCGTCATCACCTAATCCTCACTTTCTAAGATAGGTTAGTAATTCGGTGAAGGGCTTGAGCACATTCATGGATATGCCGAACATAATCCTGCGTCATTTCCTGAATGTTCTCAGTATGTTCATCCACCGTCAGGCCATCGCATTCCACATCGACCAAGTCTACCCGCACTTCACGAGGGTCCATATATGAGCACTGAAAATCAAAAGAGTACATTTGATGTCCTGACGCTTCAATATGCAACCGAATACCTTGAGGGTCCCCTAGATCAGCCAGCACTTGTGCCGATTCACCGGGACCCAGATGCTCTGGAAGCTGCTGTTGCCATGCATTAACCAAAGTTGTTTGATCTAAATTGAATTCCTCATTCATGGTAACACCTCCCCTTCCCCGTTAAGGTGCGAAGAAGGGGATCTTTTTATACAAGAGATGTTAACCTTTTACCTTTGCAGCCTCGATCATCTCGTCATCGTTATCTGCTCTTGGAGCGCGATTTCGTAATCCGATTACACTAATCGCACCCAATACAGCAATCACAGCCATTACAATAAATAACGTATGAAGACTGCCTTGCAGTACATGTTTCAAGTCACTCCATAAGTCCGGCGGTAATAAATGTACCTTTTCTGGAGATAACAGCTTATTAATATCATCCTGGGATACCACTTTACTTGAAGCTGTACCCCCAGCTGTCTTAGCAGCTATTTGTAAATTGATCAATACACCAAATGCAGTCACACCAATCGTCTGACCGATTGACTTAGTAAATGTATTTAATGCTGTTGAGGCTCCTCGCAGACTGTAACCCACCGAAGATTGAGCAATTACTGTGAATACCGTGAAGGAGAACCCAAAACCTAAACCATACAATGCATTAAATATTAACATTATGTATATTGGAGTTCCTTCAGAAATAAACGCCATTCCAACAGCACCAATAGTAATAATGACCATCCCAATTAGCGAAGTGTAGCGAGATCCACGGGAGATAATCCATCGGCTCCCTAATACGGAACCTAGCATCCAGCTAACAGACATAGGAGCCAAGATAAGTCCTGACATGGTAGCATTCTTGCCTAGTACACCTTGAATCCACAGCGGTAAATATGTGGTGAGTCCGATCAGCAAAGCGCTCGCGAGCAAGCTTGCCAAGTTAGAGAATGCAATATCGCGCACGCGGAACAATTGAAGTGGAACAAGTGGTTCTTCCGCCCTTTTTTCCACAAAAATGAACAATACAAGCGATACTACAGCCAAGGCCATAATTCCTAGCAATGCAGGCGATGTCCAAGCGAATTGTTGACCTCCTGTAGCTAGACCAAATAATAAGGCAGTTACACCAACCGTAAACGTAACCGCACCGCTCACATCAATTTTCACTTTCCGCTTTTCTATTTTCTCGTGAAGATATTTGATGATCATAAATAAGGACAACAGCCCAAACGGTAGATTAAATCCAAATACCCATCGCCAGTTAAGCGAATCGACTACATATCCCCCAAGTAACGGTCCTACTAATGATGAAATGCCCCATACCGAGCTAATCCATCCTTGTACTTTGGCGCGTTCCTCCATACTATAAATATCACCGATAATCGTGAAGGTGACGGGAATAAGTCCACCTGCTCCGATCCCTTGAATTGCCCGAAAAATAATAAGTTGCTCCATACTTTGTGATAACCCGGATAACAATGAACCGATTAAGAACAGAATGGAACCGATGATAAAGACCGGTTTACGTCCGTACAGGTCACTAATTTTTCCGAAAATAGGCGTTGCTACAGCCATCGCTAATAAATAAGCGGTAAATACCCAGCTAAGCAGTTCATACCCACCCAAATCTCCAACAATCCTCGGACCGGCTGGACCGATAACAGTTCCTTCAATCGCTGCCAGAAACGTTGATAACAACAATCCGGCCAATATAAAATTACGGTTTAATAGGGTCTTCTTCATGTTGACTTCCCTTCTCTTTCTCTTACTTAACACTCTATCCACAAGCAACAATTATAGTTGATCCCTTAATAAAAAAAAAGACAGGCAGCAGATATTGAAGTCATGAGCTCCAAGCACCTGCCGCCTTATACTACATAATGTAGTATGGAAAGAGATGAAGTTGTCTGCTGACGCACTATAGATTCCCTCCCACATAGAACTCACGCTTCAACAAAGAATACATCAACAAGTCAATAAATCCCTCATCTGTCTTCTGATACTCGCGTAACAAGCCTTCTTCACGGAATTGAAACGCCTGAAGCAATTGTCGTGAACGATTATTATCAGGGTCTACTAATGCCTCAATCCGATTAAGTCCCATCGTCATAAAGCCATAGGATAGTAACATACGCAGTGCCTCCGACATGTACCCATGCCCCCAATATTCCCGTCCCAGGTCATATCCGATCTCCCCGCGGTAAGACCCTGACAATTCCCACACATTAAAGCCACAACTCCCGATTAATATTCCTTCTTCCTTCAGCTCAATTCCCCAACGCAAAGTATCTTCACTCTCTGACAACCCATTAAGCAGATTGATCATATCAAGTGTATCCTCTACGGATGCGAACGGAGAAATGTTCATATATTTTACTACCTCAGGATCGCTCCAATATCGGAACAAACCTTCAGCATCAGCCCACTCCATTCTCCGTAAACGCAATCTCTCACTTTCCAGCACCGGAATATTACCATCACATTTATACACGGGTCTCTCTCCTTCCGCATTCAATTCCAAAATCAATTTGTTGAGTTTACTTGAGTTCATTCAAAAGATTAAAAGCATAAATTATGGTACTGATAATCTAACATTTAGAAACAGACTCTTGTACTCATAGCTAATCACAAATGGACTAGATGAGTCAAAGATTAGACGTGTTTCTTGGTATCTTTTCGGTGATACTAAATTACTAAAGAAGCCTGGATAGGTCATAAGGAGGGTTTTCTCATGGTTTTCAGTGTTATAATTATTGTACTGTTACTGTTGCTCTTAATCGCTTTCGGTATAATCCATTTCACTTTTCGTCAGATCACACAAATGAAGCTGCAAACCCACAAAGACATGTTTGACTATTTGGAAAGTACAGGCGTCTATACCAAGGAACGCTTCGAGAGCTTAAATAAACACGAAGTTCATGTGACTTCAAGAGATGGCCTGAAGCTGAGCGGATACGTCCTTGAGTCTTACCCGAAATCGCCACGTTGGGTTATTATTGTTCATGGATATACAGTATCACTGTTTGTGTCTACACAATATATCGATATGTTCCAACAGCAGGATTTTAACATCCTCCTAATCGACCAACGACGGCACGGAATGAGCGAAGGCAAGTATACGACCTACGGATTTGAGGAGAAATATGATGTAGAGGTATGGGTGCAATGGATTCTGGAGCACTACGGTGATCACTGCGTGATCGGTCTGCATGGCCAATCCTTCGGGGGTGGGACCGTACTGGAATATCTAAGTATCGCTAATCCTCACGTCAAATTTGTCGTCGCAGATTGCCCTTATTCCGACTTGACTGAGCTTATGCACTACCAATTAACCGTATTAAATAAAATCCCCGCCTTCCCACTGCTGTCATTAGTAGACAGATATATGCAGTGGAAAGCAGGGTTTCGGTTAAGACAAGTCAGTCCCCTTAAGGCGGTGGAACATAGCAGATTACCTGTATTATTCATTCATGGTACGAAAGATCTTTATGTCCCGACGCATATGAGCCAAGACTTATACAATCATAAGCCCGAACCCAAGCGCCTGCTATTAGTGGAAGACGCCGTTCATGGCAATGCCTTTGGAGTTGATCCGAAACGATATATTCATGAAGTGCATACCTTTATCGATGAAGCTTTAAGCACAGTTACATAATATTTCAATCTACTTGAATATAAAGAAGGAGGCACTCCTATGTTTCATACCAAAGATTACTCAGGCTCCCGTGCTGAACAACATGCGGCCGTCTTATCCCAGTTACGGGCACTTATTCATGATGAGCCTAACACCATTGCTAATCTAGCTAATGCTTCCGCGCTTTTAAATTTCTATTTAGAAGATATAAACTGGGTTGGATTTTACCTGTACGACGGGAACGAACTCGTACTAGGACCATTCCAAGGACTTCCCGCATGCATAAGAATTCCTATGGGTAAAGGTGTCTGCGGCACTTCCGCCGAGCGCAGAGAAACACTGCGAGTCCAAGACGTACAGACATTTCCAGGCCATATCGCCTGCGATGCTGCCTCGAAGAGTGAGATTGTTGTCCCGATCGTGAAGGATGACAAGCTACTCGGAGTGCTTGATATCGACAGCCCACTTCTGGGACGCTTTGATGAGGAAGACCAAAACTTCCTAGAACAGTTCGTCAGTACCTTAACCCAGCAACTATAAGTTAGCCGTTATGGAGACATTCCCTGAAGGGATGTCTCCATTCTTTAATCATTATTTAATCCTTCCCAGGTCTCTGAATGATTTCTAATCCTTCGACATGTCGTTTACTCATTAATTTCCGCTTCTTACGGTTTTCTTTACTGTCCAACACGATATCTAGATCATAATCATCAGGGTATAGCTCTTGTTTTTTGATATGTGGCTTGAGCCGTTTCTTATTTACTTTCACCTTACGCTTTTGAATCATCACTTCAACCAGTCCCCTGAAATCTTCAGCTTCACTTACGATACCGTACTTTCCAAAAGAAGTGACAAATACAGAATCTCCAACCTCAAATACCGTTGCTGGTTTTTTCTCTTTCTTTACGCTTGGTTCAGGTTTGGGGCCTGAAGCAGGACTAGCAATCGTTGCTGGAGGACTCGTTATCATGTCATCCCATAAATTCAGCATTTCTTTGTCCCCGATTTGCCTGGACACAATATCCCGAGAACGTTCCACGATATCTGCTGAGATTCCCAGCTTCTTGGCAATCTCAATCGCATAACTTTGCCCTGCCTCGCCAATCGTTAGACGATACAAGGGGCGTAATGTCTCCGTATGAAATTCCATACGCGCATTTTGAAAGCCTATAGCCTTAGAGGCGAATGTCTTCAGTTCATTATAGTGTGTCGTCACCATCACTGTCGCACCTTTACGGCTGAACTCCTCTAGAATCGCGATCGATAATGCGATACCTTCGCCTGGATCCGTACCAGCAGCCAGCTCGTCTATTAGCAGTAGCGTAGACGGTCCTGCTTCCTTTAGCATATGGACCAAACTTTGAATTTGCGCAGAAAAAGTACTTAGAGATTGCTCCATATTTTGTCCATCACCAATCACGGCCATTATTCCGGAGTAGACAGCGAACTTGCTCCCTGGATTCACTGGCACAAGTAGTCCAGACTGAACCATTAGCGCAAGCAGTCCAAATGTCTTTAGCACTACCGTTTTGCCACCAGTATTAGGGCCTGTAATAATCAGATTCTTATAGGACTCCCCAATCTCCAGATCAAGGGGGACCATGGTGTGAAGTAGTAGTGGATGCTTAGCTCCTGTAATCTTAGTTGCCCCGTTCTGACTTAATGTCACCGCAGCACCGCCAATGGATGCCCCATATTTCGCTTTAGCAAAAATAAAATCATAGGTCCCCGTAATCTCAATGTTCTGCCTAAGTTCGGCTACTTCCCTTTCCACAAGTTCAGTCAAGCACCCTAGAATCTTGCTCTCTTCCCGAGCTTCTTCTCCCTGTAGAGCTTCTAGTTCACTTTGCAGTGATGAGATCTCCCGGGGTTCAATAAACACCGTCTGCCCACTTGTAGACTGATCCAACATCCTACCGTCCACTTGTTTGTAGAAATCCTTCTTTACCGGAATAACATACCGACCACCGCGGACACTGACGAGATTCTCCTGCAGGATGGACGAATAACGTGACATCACCGATTGAAGTTTCTTCTGTATTTTATCCTTCGTTAATCCGATCTTACGTCTAACCTTCTCCAGCTCTCGGCTCGCTTGGTCTGAAATGACACCTTGATGGATGCAACGTAATATTTCTTGCTGAACAGCTGGCAAATCACGAAGAGATCCGGCGTAAATGCCTATGCGCTCTACTAAATCCCCCTTCGCCGCCATGTACTTTTTAAGTTGACCACAGCTTTGAAGAAATCGCTGAACTGCACTCAAATCCTGTTCCGTGAATAGATAGCCCGTGCCCATAAGGGACATAACGAGTTCGATCCCTTCTAGTGAAGGTAATGGAATACTGGAGCCTTTGCCTAACAGGGCATTTGCCTCTGCTGTCTCTGCAATCGCTCGTTCAATACTTCGTTTATCCTCCATCGGACTTAGTTTACTGATCCGCTGCCTTCCCTCATAAGAAACTGCGTGCCGCATTAGATCATCCCTGACGCTCTCGTATTCCAACATGCTTAAATTAAATGTTCCCAATGATTAAACCTCCCTAATTTCCTAATGTGTGCAACGCAAAAAGGGCAAAAGAAAGCACGAATGCCATCCTTTGCCCTACACTTATCCCGAATATGCCCATCTCTTTGGATCAATCAAAAAAACCGTGCTGAAAAACAGCACGGTTTAGAGGTCCATAGAAACAAACAGCGATAAGGCGCCGTATGATGTCCCGCGTGTGTTCTTAACTAAATTCAGAGATCGTATACAGGCGCAGAGAACCAAGAGCACGCTTTTCACAAAAACGGCACTTCTTGTACAACCTGTCTTACAATCCTTATGAAATTAATTAGTTAAGAACATTCACCAACATCAAAATCTCTCCTAGTCGCTTGAGGATACCTTCAATTTAGCAAATAAAGCCCTAAGAAGTCAATAACCTGCTTTAAGTATGATTTACTTGGTGATATATTGGAATATCTTACTAATTGAGTCAATTGATTTATTTTCATCTTTTCTTCATTTCATGTATTATATTAGAGGTCATCGAATTGTAATGTCATTGTAAAAATTATTAATTCAACAAGCAGATCATGACGCAACTGAAAGGAAGGATACACGTGTCTTTATTAAGTCGCATTAGGCGTTTAAGCACTAAACCGTTCGTCTTTTTTTCTATTATTATGATTTTAAAAATTTATCTATCCTGGTTGTCCATCTTTGATGGAATTCAGCCTTGGAGACCTCTACTGACAGAGATTCCATTTGTATGGATCATCTTCTGCCTGATCGAATGGTTCTCATCCAAACGTAAAATAGGTCTGTATCTAACAGCCAACCTGCTCGTTACAGCCATTTTCTTCGCTGCCATTATGTATCATAAATATTACGGTGTCATTGTCACCTACCATGCACTTGAACAGGTAAATCAGGTTACCGCTGTCAAGAACAGTGTATTCTCATTGCTTGCTCCGTACTATTTACTGATCTTCCTTGATATCATTGTCATCGGCTTCGTGGCGTTTCGTAAGAAGAGAGTCCCTAGAGCTAAAAGCTATTTTAATTTAAAAGGATTTCGTACAGGGATCGTTGCTGGGATATTCGCACTTTCATTAACACTTTGTATCTTCAATATCTGGCCAAACCGTGCCAGCATGAACGAAATCAAACAAGCTCAGCAAATGGGCATTTTGAATTACGAAACTTACGCCATCTTCTCCAATAAAAAAGAGGAATTGGTTGATAAGAATGCCATCACGCAGAGCAAAATCGATCAATTAAAGGGTGTAAAAACCGTTCAAAATCCAGCGTACTTCGGTACGGCTAAAGGTAAGAACCTCATCATCATCCAAATGGAGTCATTTCAGAATTTCTTGATCAATTTAAAGATCGACGGCCAAGAAATCACACCAAACATGAACGCCCTGGTCAAAGACAATTTGTATTTCAAACATTTCTACCAAATGGTCGGCCAAGGTAACACGTCAGATGCTGAATTTGTCGTCAATACCTCGTACTACATTCCTTATAACGAGGCAGCAACACAGAACTACCCTTATAAAGAACTACCCAGCCTTCCAAAGCTGTTAGCAGCTCAAGGCTATGATACTGCTACATTTCACACGAATGTAGTTGATTTCTGGAACCGCCGTGAGCTATATGCCGCTGTTGGCTTCGATCGTTTTTACGATCAGGATAACTTCTTCGGTAAAGAAGGAACGGTATTCTTCGGCCCTGTCGATGAAGTGTTGTACCAGAAGACCGCTCCCGAACTCGAAAAAATGCAGCAAACCGGCAATCCGTTCTATAGCCAAGTGATCTCTATGACGGCACATCATCCGTTCACGATGCCACATGAGATGGATCGAATCACTCTTCCAGAACGGTTTCAGGACAATATGGTCGGAGACTACATTCGGTCGCAAAATTACGCCGATTACGCTTTAGGGTTGTTCATTGATGATTTGAAACAAAAGGGCATTTGGGATAACAGCGTTGTGGTCATTTATGGGGATCACCTCGGTCTACCTATCTATTCTTTAGACAAACAAGGTCTAGAACTAATGAATGAAATCTACGGCCGAGATTATGGTTATATTGATATGATCAATATCCCACTAATTATTTCCGCTCCTGGAGTCACTCCTACCGTCCTTGATAACGTTGGCGGACAAGTAGATATACTTCCAACGGTAGCGAATTTATTGGGAGTACCGTTAAATAATCAGATTCACTTCGGTCAAGATTTACTGAACCAATCTACTAATCTATTACCGCAACGTTACTACCTGCCATCAGGTTCATTCCTGAATGACAAAGCCTTGTTTATACCGGGAGCTTGGTATGACGATGGAACACAGTATCCCTTCGCACCAGATAGCGTAAAACAAGCGGTTACGACAGAAAGTGAATACAATCGGGCATTAGAATTACTGAAACTGTCCGACAGCTATGTGCAGCAACTTCCAGATCGTGCTCTAGAAGAAAAGTAATACACATACAATCTCAAATATAATGAAGAACCCCGGCAATCCTTATTGGATCGTCGGGGTTCTTTTATTATTGAGTTAATACAGGTGATCCGCTTAATATCCCTGCTGACTTTGCTTCTTCCTTGCTCAACTCTTCCTCCCTTTGCCGCAAGAACTTACGACCTCTCCATCGGAAGTAAGAGAGAACCGCGCGAATATATTCATCAGCTATCATACAGATATAAATTGCAACAATTCCCCAACCTAACGATACACCAAGCAAATAAGAGCAGCCTGTAGCAATTACCCACATGAAGATCAGCGATATTTTCATCGTGTATCTGGTGTCTCCCACGGCATTAAGTGCATTACCGAGCGCCATATTTACCATTTTGCCCGGTTGCAGTAATAGATTTAACCATAAAAGGGAAGCACACATCGTTAATATCTCCTGATCTTGTGTAAACAGGCCAAGCACATGCTTGCCAAACAATACGAGGATAAAAGCATTAATAATGACTAACGGAAGTCCAATAAACAGTGTTCGGTATACCGCACTGTATGCCTCTTTCGTTCTCCCCCCACCATATAGATGCGCAATTTGAATCTGCGCGGCCAATGCGAGAGAGAATCCGAGCAGGAAGCAAAAGGATTCTAACGTATTCATATAGGTCCTTGCTGCTAGTTCTGTTGAGCCCAATACAGCAAGGAATGAGAAGATGGCTAATTGGGAGAATACCCAGCTCGCTGAATTGATCCCTAGAGGCCATCCGATGACCAACACTTCTTTAAATAGTTTTCTGTCATATAGTGAGAAATCCTTCAATCCAATCCGCCGCTCAAATGTCCCCAAGAAGATAAACAATAATACTAAACATGCGATAAGTCTGCTTATTACTGTCGAAATAGCTACTCCCGTTAATCCCCATTGCGGGAATCCAAATGCTCCAAATATGAAGCAATAGTTCATCATAATATGGACGATATTCATCCCAACAGCCGTATACATGGGTCCTTTAGTATTACCTGTATTACGAATCGCCGTTCCCAGTGTAGACATGATCGCCGTCAGAATCATCCCCCCACCTACTATAGAAATGTACACCTCAGCCAGTGGAAGCAGTTCCTCAGGTAACTGCAGAAGCACAGCAATAGGTCGCGGTAGAGTAATAAGTATTACACTAAGTACAAGTCCGATAAGGGCAGTAGCCTTAAATGCGATAATCGCAACCGTTCTTGCTTCCTCTTCTCGGCGTGAGCCGATCTTCTGTGCAATGACAATCCCCGCTCCACTTGCTACGGTCGCAAACAGCGTGGTCAGTGCATTAAACAATTGATTAGAAAATCCAACGACAGCTACAGCGTTGTCAGATATCCGACTGACCATCAATGTATCGACCGTTCCTAATAAAAACTGCAAGAACAGTTCGATGAATACGGGCCAAGCAAGCACCCAAAGTGTAAATTTCCGATCCTCATTATGATTAATTTTCATCACTATTACAACTCCCTGTAAAACGGGGACGATCTCATCGTTCCGCTTGAACTTACTAGCATGAGACACATTATAGCTGTTATAATTAATGGATTGTATCAGTTAATCAACTTAATCTTTCAATATTCCAACTACAATTATCATTTAGGGAGTATGTAAAAAAATGCCCATTATTGAATTCACCGCCCCACCGCTCCCTCATTATATTATCAGTGGCTTATCACACGCGGAAATCGGCGGTAAGCATCCTAGCAGGCAGAATATCGGCGCTTTTGATCTGCTTGTAGTTGTTCAAGGATGCCTCTTTCTGAGGGAAAGTGGCCATGATTACGAAATCAAGGAAGGCCATGCGCTCATTCTCCGTCCAGATAGTCAACACTATGCTTATGCAGGTTGTCTTGAAGAGACTACTCACTATTGGCTGCATTTTCAAATTCTCGGCGATTGGCGAGTCATCGATGAAGAATCCTATTATCACAGTCAATGGAAGTCAGTAAGCGAAGATCGTCCTCGGCACCTCTCGCTACCGCCCTTCTCGACGACTTCATATAATGTCGCACTTCCACAGTTCACCAAACTCGCTCAACCACTAAAGATGGGTGAAATTATTAATGAATTAACGCAGATGAATCAGAATATTCACCTTGCGAGCGTCCGCCTCAAGCAGCAGGCATTATTTCAAGAGGTTATCGTACTACTCTCTTCATCACTCGGCACGAGTGGCCCTTCCTCACAAACCGTCTGTGCAGAACGTGCTGCCTCCTATTTACGAGAGCATTATCGCGATGGATTTTCGGCCAAACAACTTGGAGAGAGCATTAACTTCCACCCGGTCTATATAGCCCGGTGCATGCAGAAAGTGTATGGTTGCTCTCCTTCCGTTTATTTGATTAATCTACGAATTGAGCAATCTAAGATACTACTGCTGCAAACTGATCTTCCTGTCGAGCGAATTGCCGAAGAGGTCGGCTTCAATCACGCGGCATACTTCACCTCCTGCTTCACTAAGATTGAAGGTCTGTCGCCCCGTAAATACCGTCAGCGGTTCGCTTGGGACAAGGAATAACATGTCTTATAGCTTTTGAAGCATAGCGGGGAGCAAGTTTGGGATATGGAAACCTTTTGGACAAATACTACGTAATATAATCATCAGTGACCACAGCAGAAGGAGGAGAGAATATGAAACGATGGCACAGCATTATAATTATGCTGTCTTTCTCGGCGCTACTCTACGGTGGACTTCTTATCCAAGCTCCCCGAGCCGATGCTGGTTATTTCAAGGATTTATTTAATGGTGTGAAACAGTTGACGGAACTGCCGTCGGAAGTTAATGAATTAAAAGAAAACTACCAAATTACTCTGGACAAGCTGGGGGAGGCACAAGCCACACTGGACCAATTCCAACAGCAGAATCTAGAATTAATAGAGCGTAACAAAGAATTGACCGCCACAGTAAACGCATTGACTGAAGCTGAGCAGGCACGTGAGGCCACTAGTCGTAAGACTCGAGTGCTCATATTAACTGGTGTAGGACTCGTTGCTGGATATTTCATTCTACTTCGGGGGTTACGTCTAATTCTTCGGCGGTAAAGGGGGACTAAAACAATGGATATCCAATATGAGTCTGAACCCGGATTGCTAGGTGGACAGGCTGTAACTTTTGGATTGAACGTGGATGACAAAGTACATGTTCTACATCCGGGACAGATAATTGCCTACCGCGGATCGCCTGGAAATCGTAGCGACAAACTTATGAACTTCAAAGGGATGTATCGAAAACACAAGTTAATCCAAGCGGATATGACGGGACCTTGCCAATTTGTAGTCTCTCTTCCACCTTCCGTATCGATGAAGTCCATTCAACTGACAGATGAAAGCGATTTGCTCTATGACTTTCGGCATCTCTTCTTCTATACTGCTGGTGTCAAAATGGACACGAGAATCTTAAGCATGAAGAATATCATGATAACCCGAGATGCAGTCAAAATGAAGTTCTCCGGAAATGGTATCATCGGCATTCTGACTCAAGGCCAGATTCTTGAGCTCACCCTACATCCAGAGGAAGCAATTTACGTCGATTCGCGGAGCATTATCGCCTATCCCGAGAACGCCAAGCTTGAGCTATCCGTATATGGTAATCATCTAGCCAGCCAGCATATGAATTACCACTGGAAAATGACCGGGCGCGGTACGGTGCTGATCCAATCAGGGGCACGGAATCACGAGCTTGAACGAGATCTACACAATGACGATGGAATATTCAAACGTGTCCTTCGCGAGGTCATTCCGTTTGGTGGAATAATTATCAAATAAAAAAGGAGCTGTCCCGTCGTAGTCTTTAGCTACTAAACACGGAATAGCTCCTTTAATTATTATTTCTTGCCTGCATCAATATCCTGCGGTCGTAAACCTTTCCATACGTTAGGAATCTCTACCTCTTCAGGATGCTCGAACACTAGAAAGGCTGTTGGTAAATAGCGCTCGCCGTATTCGGAAGATGGCTTATTTAGGATCTCGCCACCCTTACCAACGAGGACCGTAGATGATCCGCCGTCAAGATTGGCGGCGATGACCGCTCCATGGTCCAGCATGATTTGCTGGACGTCATAAAGGTTGGCACCTATACTGTAGGTCGGTTGTCGACCGTCGATGACGACGAACAGAATTGCGCCATCCTCCTTCTGTCCCATAGCGGTACGTGGGGCAATTCCCCATCCATCCTTTGCACTCTTAATCTGTCCCTTCCCATTGACGATAATCCGTGGTTGAAAAGTAACCGCTTCTTGTATCCCTAGCTTCTCCAATTCTTCTAAGGTATAGTTCCCAGCAATCATTTTCCCCTGTTTATCCAGACCGACAATTTGGGTAGAGTTCTTCGTGCCTAGGCCGTTGTAGTAGATCTTCCCTTGTGATATGACCACTCCAATTGGCTTAAATCCATTCCCCTTCCAATTGGGATCGGAAAATCCTCCCCCATTAACACCAGCGATAGCCCCGGTGCGTTCCACCATACTTGATACTTTTTCACCCTTACCAACTTTAGCTGGAACACCAAGACGTATCTTCGTTGGATCATTTACGGTCAGTACATAACCATGGTAACCGCTACCCGATACTTCTTCGACCTCAATCAGAGGTTTTTCCTTATCCTCTTCATCCTCACTAGGCGGAACTGAGATCGTATGTGTATCCACCTCCGTGCCCATTTGATCGAACTGCGCTTGATAGGCAGCTACCCGTTTATCCAACTCTTCTTGCCCAATGATATATTTGGCCCAATGCCGATGTTGGGTTGTAATCAACGTATCCGCCATAAGAAACCGCATATTATTGCCAGAAGGGGTAAAGAACAACCAGATTCCCGCAAGTGCAATAAGACACATCATAACCAAAAATGTATTCAATAGAACCCGCCACAACGAATTCTTCTTACGCCTTTTTTTTGTCACCTTTCGTTTCTTCGCCGATGTTCGGCTAGGTAATGATGAAGTTTCTGCCATTGTGCCTGTCTCCTAACTCTAATGTTTACAGTACTAATCATGTAAACGCTAGACCAAGGAAGAAAGTTTCAGTCTTCTACTACTTGAATTATTGATGACCTTGTAGAACTACCACTTTAAACGTTGGTTGTAGCCTCCGCTTCAACTACGGTTATACTGTTGTGCTTGCGTTGTTTAGCTGACTTGCGGAAGTAGAACAGTTCGTAAATAACTGGTATTACAATGAGTGTTAGAACTGTTGCAGCCGTTAATCCTCCGATAACGACAATCGCTAAGCTTTGTGAAACAATACTTCCTTGCTCTGAATGTCCAAATACAAGTGGAAGCATAGCGCAGATCGTTGCAATTGCCGTCATTAATATTGGACGCATCCGGGTCATCGCTGCCTCGATGATCGCTTCGCGAATGGTCATGTGCTCTTCATTATGTTTGATCCGATCGATCAAGACGATAGCATTTGTTACAACTATACCTATCAACATCAATGCTCCAAACAGCGCCGTGAAGTCCGGAGTCACACCTGATACGAGCAGTCCAATAATTGCACCAATCGCTGCTAACGGAAGAGCGAACATAATCGCAAATGGAGCACGAAGCGTCTTGAACGTAAGCACCATGATTAGATACACTAACCCGATGGAGATCAGCGCCGTCATCCCCAGGTCACCAAAGTCACCTGCTTGATCGACAGACGCCCCCCCAGTAAATAGCACTACACCATCTGGAGTCTTAATTGTATCCATTTCCTTTTTAATATTTGCACCGATCTTGGATACGAGCTTCGGATCGATTTCTGCAGTAATTCGCAAGTAATTTTTGCCTTCTTTGTGATAGACCATCGCTGGCTCATTACGAACTTCAAATTTCGCAAGCTTGGATAACGGTACCGGTCCTCCAGCTGTCATCAGGGTCATACCACTTAGGTCCTGCTCTGTTTTAGGCTTTAATGCAGGTTCCAACACGACAGCCGTAGAGATGCCTTCCAGCTCAATTTGTCCAATAGGTACTGGATTGAGCATCGCACTAAGTTGCATCGCAATTTCTTGACCCTTAGCTTGAAGTGGGTCTACAGTGAAAGAGAATACAGGCTTCGTATCATCTCCACTGCTAGTAACTTTTTCTACTCCGTCCACCGTGGCTAGCTTAGATTTAACTTCTTTCGCTACCGATGTGATCGCGGTTAGATCATCACCAACAATATCGATATATTCGTTTGTGGAGCCTGAGCTCATCATACTAGTTTCATTAGCCGTCAAAGTGGCTCCGTTATAGTTTTCCTTTTGTGCGCGAACTTGCTCTATGAATTTCTCGGCATCCGCGTCTTTCTTCATTATTACCGTATAGTTAACTTCTGCAAGCGAAGATACATTACCCCATTGCGCCATTTCACTACTATTACCATAGTCGAGCAATACGGTTTCTGCTTGATCCTGCTTCATCATATATTGTTCAAGTTTCTTCCCGTTATCAAGTATCTCTGCAACTGGAATATCATTTGGATATTTCAACTTCACGACAACATAATCGGCATTTGAAGCATCTAAGGCCCCTTTAGGCATAAGAACATATGCTGCGATTGAAGAGGCAAATACGATGAAAGCCAGCGATAACGTTACCCATTTATGACTGAGGTTCCACTGCAAGAATCGTCCGAAACCTCTAAATGGTTTACCTTCTTTTAAATGTGAATTCCGAATCAGCCATGAGCTAAGTAAAGGTACTACCGTTAGAGCGACAATCAATGAGGTAAGAAGAGAGTACGTTATAGTTAGGGCAAACGGTAGCAAGAAAGCCTGTAACCCACCTCTTAATAGACCCATCGGCAAAAATACAGCAACCGTGGCAATCGTAGAAGAGGTTATCGCCTGTGCCACTTCCTTCGTTGCACTGATCACCATCTCCAGCGAGAAGGATTCCTTTTGCATTCTGCGGAAAATATTTTCAATAACTACAATACTATCGTCCACTAGACGCCCGACTGCTACAGCGACACCGCCAAGCGTAATGATATTGAGGGTAACACCTGATACTTTCAATAAATATAATGTTATGGCTAAGGAAAGTGGAATTGAAATCACCGTAACTAAAGTCGCACGTAAATTACGCAGGAACAATAAAATAACGATAGTCGCAAACAATGCTCCTAATAAAACTTCACGCATCATGCTATTAACGGAGTCCACAACCATATCCGAAGTGCTCATAACAACGGTCACGTTAGCGTTTTTTATCGATTTATTCATGTTATCTACAGCATCTTGAACCTTATTTCCTACATCTACCGCATTGGCATTTGCTTCTTTGAAAATGACCGCGTATAGAACATCCTTACCGTTAGCCCGGCTAATACTCTCTTGATCCTGTTGTAGTTCAACAGTTGCTACATCTTGGAGGGCAATCCCATCTGCTACCTGCACTTTTTTCAAAGTATCTACACTATCTATCTTAGATATAACATTCACGTTGCCACTTTGCCCACCGATCGTCTGAGCTCCAACGGAAGCTGACACATTACGACCCTGAAGAACGCCCATCAGTTGGGCAAAGGTGACTCCCTTTTGGGCCATTTTGATCTGATCCGCCTGTAAGTTTACCTGTGAGGTTGGTCTACCATAAAATCCTACATTCGAAACGCCTTTAATATCTTTCAGCTCGCGGAGTATCGTTTTTTCGGCAATTTCCATATTCCCCGCAGTAAGTCCTTCATCAAAAGAAATCGTTATTTGCGAGATCGGAATCATAGACGTGTTTAATTGCAACACGAAGGGCTTCATCACACCTTCTGGAAATTGCAGTGGGTCTATTGCTTTTTGGACCTCCTGTGTAGCTTCTTTCATGTTTGTTTTCGAATCAAAATAAACATCGATTTTCGTATACCCGTCTCCCGAAGTAGACAGGATTTCCTTCTTTCCTTTTAGTGAACCAAAGGAATTTTCAATCGGAGTCGTGACGTTGCTCTCCATCGACCCGGCATTTTGTCCAGGTCCAATGACCATTACACTAACCTGTGGATTATCTGCCTCCGGCATGAATTCCATCGGTAGTGTCGTATAGCTCACCACGCCGACCACAAGCGCCATAACGATCAGTAACCCGACCGCCGCCTTGTTGGCAAATGCCCATTTTGTTAATTTTCCCATCCCTTTTTACCCCTTCCATTTTTCCAATATTGGACTATTTATGTCTACTCTTATGTACTTTATCTAGTTTAGCTGGTTTGGAAATAGGGCATAACGGGCGGACGACGGGCTACATACCCGACTTAAGACTGATCTTTTTATTCCGTCTTGAGATCGAGAATTACCATTCCAAACACCATATCAATAGATCTGCATATATCATGAAAAGAAGGAGTGATTCCTGTGAGCCTACACATATCTCCGGAAACTGCAGCAAAGTTCATGCGATTTGGACAAAACAACGCGATCCACGCCGGAGGACAATTTTACCACCCCGAAGAAATAGTGATCGGTTTAGAGAAGAATGTAAAGTTAGGCAGACGAGTCTTCATTTCCGATACGGACCATGTATATCAAGACATCGGTAAACCAATTTTAACTCAAGACCTTACCGAAACGACGGGCCGAGTATGGATTGGTGAAGGGACGATTATTGAACATGGTGTAGTTATCTCTGGGAATATATCTATTGGCCCTGGTAGCCTCATTCGTGCGAATAGTTTAGTCGAGCAGGATATTCCTGCCAATAGTATAGCGGAAGGTATTCCGGCACGAATTGTTGGCTCATGCACAGACAAATAGAGTTAGTCCCTACTTCCTAACCTCCAAAATCTTAAAGTGTAATTCCCCTATGATTTCTAAATTTACTCGATAGCTCATCAGTTGCTTGGCTTTCTTAATTCGTTCTCTTTGAATATAATCACTGATTGAAATCCCAGTTTCTTTTTTACACGAAAGGGCGTCCCTTACCATAATGGCTCTTGGGACGCCCTTTCATTAATGTTAATCCTGTTTTGTAATTGATACTAACAACTCGCCACCCGACTCGTGAACCTCAATTACCGAACCCTCTTCAGCTTCACCACCGATGAGCGCACGTGCCACGCGGGTCTCCAGGCTATGCTGAATGAACCGTTTCAATGGTCTTGCACCATAGACAGGATCAAATCCCTCCTTGGCAATAAACTGGATTGCCGCTTCATTTAGTACAAGTCCAATCCCACGCTCTGCTAGGCGCAAACGTAATTCGTTCACTAACTTATCTACAATCTGCTCGATTTCGCTAAGGGCCAGCGGTTTGAACATGATGATGTCATCCACACGATTTAGGAATTCAGGGCGAAAATGACCTCTAAGATCCTTCATGACCATGTCCTTAACTGCTTCTGTAAGCTCACCGTTATCATCGGTGCCTTGAATGAGATGTGGTGAACCAATATTCGAAGTCATGATGATGATTGTATTCTTGAAATCGACGATCCTACCCTGTGAATCAGTTAACCGTCCATCATCCAGCAATTGCAATAGAATATTAAATACATCGGGATGCGCCTTCTCAACTTCATCCAGTAGTACAACCGTATAGGGCTGACGTCGCACGGCTTCCGTAAGTTGTCCGCCTTCCTCATACCCGACATAACCAGGAGGTGCGCCAACAAGACGGGAAACACTATGCTTCTCCATATACTCCGACATATCAATACGAATCATTCCGTCTTCGCGGTCAAATAAGGACACGGAGAGTGCCTTAGCTAACTCGGTCTTACCAACCCCTGTTGGGCCAAGGAACAGGAACGAGCCAATCGGCCGATTAGGGTCCTTAATTCCGGCTCTAGCCCTAAGCACAGCATCCGCAACCAGACTAACTGCTTCCTCCTGCCCAACAACCCGTTCATGCAGGGTTTCTTCCAGCCGCAGCAGCTTTTCACGTTCGCCCTCTACTAAACGACTAACCGGAACGCCAGTCCACTTGGAGACAATATCGGCAATCTCTTCCTCGGTCACAGCTTCGCGAAGCAGTCTAGTATCCTGATCCTGCTGCGCGGCTTCTTCTGCAGCCTTCAACTGCCGCTCCAAATCAGGAATAATACCATAGCTCAATTCAGCCGATTTATTGAGGTCATATTCCTCTTGTGCATCCACCAAATCTTTACGTGCCTGCTCTAACCGTTTTTTGATATCGCGGATCCCTTGAATGGCCGACTTTTCTTTCTCCCAACGTGCGGACATCCCCAGTTGTTTCTCCTTAAGATCGGCCAATTCCCGCTGCAGTGTTTCCAGGCGACGCTTGCTGGCATCATCGGTTTCCTTCTTCAATGCAGCTTCTTCAATCTCCATCTGCATCAGTCGTCTTGTTACTTCATCCATCTCACCAGGCATCGAATCAATCTCTGTGCGGATCATTGCGCAGGCTTCGTCCACAAGGTCAATCGCCTTATCAGGTAGATAACGGTCTGTAATATATCGATTGGAAAGAACCCCTGCTGCCACAAGTGCGCTATCATGAATTTTGACCCCATGGTGAACCTCAAATCGTTCTTTGAGTCCACGCAAGATCGAGATTGTATCCTCTACATCAGGTTCACTGACCAGTACCTGTTGGAAGCGACGTTCCAGTGCGGGGTCTTTCTCAATGTATTTCCTATATTCATCAAGTGTCGTTGCACCGATGCAGTGAAGCTCGCCTCTGGCCAACATCGGCTTCAGCATATTGCCCGCATCCATCGCACCTTCTGTTTTACCTGCACCTACAATGGTATGCAACTCATCAATAAAGAGGATAATCCGCCCGTTGCTCTCACGAATTTCTTTCAATACAGCCTGTAGACGCTCTTCGAATTCTCCGCGATACTTAGCCCCTGCTACAAGCGCGCTCATATCGAGTGAAAAGATCGTCTTGTCCTTTAGTCCCTCCGGAACGTCTTTACGTACAATCCGGTGTGCTAAACCTTCAACAATCGCCGTTTTACCAACACCAGGTTCCCCGATCAACACCGGATTATTCTTCGTTTTACGAGACAAAATGCGGATGACCCGACGAATCTCACCATCACGACCGATGACCGGATCAATTTTCCCTGCCCGAACCTCCGCAACAAGATCCCGCCCGTATTTCTCCAAAACCTCGTAGGTTGCTTCCGGCTCCCGACTTGTCACCCGTTGATGCCCACGAATTTCAGCTAGTACTGACAGTAGCTTATCTCGCGTTACCCCGCGACTAGTAAACAAGTCACGTAGTTCACGGTTCTCCTTGCTGGAATCGGATACCATCGCCAGCACCGCATGTTCCACGGCAACGAACTCATCCTGCATTTGTGCAGCTTCTTTTTCCGCCTTCTCCAGCACACGTATCAGCGATGGTGAAGCATACAACCGTACCGTTCCCGCCCCAGATCCACTGACGCTTGGCTTACGCCGGAGCAACTGATCCGTACTGAGTAGAAGTTCATTTACTGGAATATTCATCTTCTGCAGCAATCTTGGCAGTAAGCCTTCATGCTGCTGAAGCAAAGCCTTCAACAGATGGAGATGATCAATCTCCTGATGCCCACTATCAGAGGCTAAAGATTGCGCTGCTGCGACAGCTTCCTGCAGCTTCTGTGTTAATTTATTAAAATCCATAATTCTCACACCTTTCGTTCTTCATATCTATTACTTTCTCGCCGTGGTTTTCTTCTTTGCCTTTTGAGACCTGCTTGAAAGCTAGAAGATTCGGCTAGTTTACGGTATAGGTTTTTCTCTATTTCGCTGGTTGACTTCGGAATAACGATCTCAATTCCAAGCAAGATATCTCCATTCGTACCATTCTCACGCTTTAAGCCCTTACCAGGAATACGTAATGTCTTACCACTTTGAATACCTGCAGGAATTTTCAGTTTCACAGCACTGCCATCTGGTAACGGTACTTTACTTTCTCCTCCCAACACAGCTTGCCATGGAGCAATTTCCACAGTTCCGTGTAAGTCACCATCTCTAGGTTCATAAATTTCATGAGGTAAAATATGCAGCGTGATTAACAAATCGCCACCCGAAGTCATACCATTCAGAACGTTATCTTCTATCTTAAGCACTGTACCTTCATGCGACCGTGCTGGAATATTCACATTCACGTTTGAACCGCCTACCTGTACTCTTACGCTCCCACCTTTATAAGCCTGCTCCAGCGAAATATCCAACTGAGCTTGCATGGTGCTACTAGCTTGCCGCGCGTTTCCATTTCCAGAGAAGAAGTCAAAACCCGTTCGATCTCCCCCCCGATTCCCAAAGAACATGCCAAACAGGTCTTCTTCAGGTATGCCTGAGTTTCCGTAAGAATAACTCCCACTCCAGCCTGCACCAAAGGGCGCATCCCCAAATGGAGCTCCGCCAGTCTTAGTACCGTTAGCTCTTCCACTACCGAAGCCATACCGCTGCAGATCGTCATATTCCTTGCGTTTCTCCTCACTGCCTAGTACTTCATACGCTTCAGCCACTTCCTTAAATTTAGCCTCAGCTTCCGGTGCTTTATTGACATCGGGATGCCACTTCTTGGCGAGCTTCTGATAAGCCTTCTTAATTTCCTGCTTGGATGCCGTTTTACTTACGCCCAAAATCTCGTAATAGCTTTTTACAGCCATTTCCGTCCCCTCCTTTCTTCCATATGATTTCACTAATTTCATTCAATAATTCTGAGAAAAGACGCACCATAGTATGAAACTTCCTACTACAATGCGCCTGTTATACGAACTACCTTATTTAAAAAATCCATATATCATGAAACTTACCGTTCCAACCTCAACTTAGATTACATCTCTCAAGATTCGCTATCTTGAATTTCAATACGCTTTCCTTGTGTTTTATTCCGTTTCGGAACCTCAAGCATGAGCATGCCATCTTTTAACGAAGCACGGATGCCTTCTTCCTCTATATCTTGCACATAGAATCTCCGAACGTATTCCCCGTATCGGCGTTCTCGGCGTACTATTTGATGTTCATTATTTTCTTCAGTATTATCTTCTTTGCGTACAGCTTTGATCGTCAAATACGGATTGGTGAAATCAATGTCGATTTCTTCTTTTTTAAAACCTGGAAGCTCAGCTTCGATCAGATACGCTTGCTCACTTTCACGGATATCCGTTCTAAAAGACATCGTAGAGCTTTTGATGGGTGCAAAGAAATCATCATTAAATACGTCATTCAAAGACCTAGCCAGCACACCAAAAGCATCATCTCTGCGTTTACCAAAAGGAACTAAATCAAACATGTTTCATTCTCCTCTCTAAAATTTGACTTTGACTTTCTTTGACCTTATGGCTTTATTATAGTCCCCTTATTAAGGGAACACAAAATTGATATAAGCCCGTATTAGTCGGAAATCTGGCAAATAGGTCTATTTTTTCGCTAAAAAATATATATTTTTAATAATTTGACCTTATTTGACCTTAAACCAAATACCTGATAGAAAAAGCCCTCTACCCGTGTAATAAACACAGTAGAGGGCTAACACCTAACAACAATTCGTTCAATATGTTGTAGAGTTACCTTGTACTTACGCCGCCTTTTTCCCCATCAGTTTTCCCATCTTCCATACGAATGTCACCATTCCGACCATTGCAGCTCCCATAATAACTCCTTGGACAAAGTCGGGAATACCCAGTTCAAATCGTGTATTAAGATAATAAATTGCAGATAAAGCGGATGAAATCAGATATAAACCAGCATACTTATTTTTATCGGAATTTTCCATTGAGTTAGCCTCCACAATTATATTGGGTTCCTATACTCTGTCTGATTGACAAGTTATCTTATATCTTATAAGCCTTCATAGCTTTACGTAGTTCCTTAAATGATGGGCGTTTTCCGTAGAGAAGGACACCCGTACGATAAATCTTAGCGGATAACCATCCGAATAATAGGATGGACACAGCCAGGATCGCTAGTGATGCTGCAATCTCCCAGATGGCTATATCGCCAAGTCCGATTCGCACTAGCATGGATACCGGAGAAACAAATGGTATATAGGTGCACACTTTCAGCAACATCGAGTTAGGTGTGCTGATACTGAATATTCCAACGTAGAACGTTGCGAGCGATAACATCGTGATTGGCATAATAGCCTGCCCTAATTCCTCTGTCCGGCTCACAAGCGAGCCGATGGCTGCAAACAATGTAGCATACAAGAAATATCCTAGAATATAGAAGACCAAACCTAGCACAAGAACTTGCACACTAATTTGTGATATATCAAGATTAAATTCAGTCAGTATTCCGGAGTTATGTGGTAATGAGATGTTAACAGCCACTACAACACCGAAGATAACAATTTGAATTAACCCGACAAAGAACATTCCGATGATTTTACCGAACATCTGTGCAAGTGGGGATACACTAGTAATCAAAATTTCCATAATGCGTGAGCTCTTCTCGGCTGTTACTTCAGCAGCGATCATATTCCCTGTCATCATATTCGTCATGAAGAACAGGATAATAAGGAGATACACGACAATGTAGTTGATCGTGTTCGTTGCTTTTTCGCCTTCATCTGTTCCTGCGGCTCCTTGCTCGCCCGCCTGCGCTTTGATTGTCTCAATGTGCACTGGCATATTGATCTCAGCTACTTGCTCTGCGGTAAGTGAACCCTTGGTAATATATTGAGTTTTTACGCTTTGAAGTGCCGCTTGTAAAGAAGCCGCAAGACTAGCGTTCATACTATCTTTATTCGAGATATAGCTTACTTCTGGAAAAGCTCCTTCAGTTCCTTGATTGAAACTGAGGTAACCATCAATCTTCCCATCCTCAATATCCTTCTTCAGCGTTGCTTCATCCGCTGCATCATACTTTACAAAAGAGTACGTATTTCCAGTCTGTTTCTCCCCGAAATTTTTTAACGATTCCACGATTTCAGGTTGATTACCGTATACGAGTCCAATCTGAGCTGGTGCTCCATCATCTCCTGTAAACTTGTCAATGAAGTAAGGTAAATTAAGACCAATCGATACTAATATAGCTAAAATCAGTGTTGTGACGATGAATGATTTGGTTTTTACCTTATTTATAAAAGTAAAGCCGATTACAGTACTCATTTTATTCATTCGACTCACCTACCTCTTTAATGAAAATTTGATTAAGTGTTGGTTCCATAATTTCGAAATGCTCTACTTCACTTTCATCCATTGCTTTACGTAATATTTCCTTTGCCGCTGCGACATTGGAGATGGAAATTTTATACCCTCTCTCTTTGCGCTCAACTGCCTTCACACCTTCGATCTGCTCCAGTCCATTCACTTCACTCGTTGTATGAAGAATGACTTCTTCCCTCGGGTAACGTTTCTTGATCTCTCTTAAGTTACCTTGTAGTACCGTCTTCGAACGATCGAGAATCGTAATGTTACGGCACAATTCCTCGACATGCTCCATCCGATGCGTGGAGAATAGAATACTCGTACCCGCATTTCGAAGCTCAATCACTGTTTCCTTGAGTAGTTCTACATTGACAGGGTCGAGTCCGCTGAATGCTTCATCCAAAATCAGAATTTCTGGTTTGTGCACAACTGCAGCGATAAATCCCATCTTTTGCTGATTACCTTTAGATAATTCTTCAATCTTCTTATCATAATATTCTGGGACTTCAAAGCGATCGAGCCAGTAACGAAGACTCTTATCTGCATCCGAAGCTGACATACCACGTAAACGAGCTAGATACTTTATTTGCTCACTAATTTTTACTTTTGGATACAACCCACGTTCTTCCGGCAAATAACCCATTCCACGTTGCAGTTCATCACCGAAAGGCTTCCCGTGATACAGAATCTGGCCACGATCTGGATAAATCAGTCCCAGTACCATTCGCATGGTTGTCGTTTTACCAGCTCCATTGGCTCCGAGCAGACCATAAATTTCACCCTTCTCAACCTGTAGCGATATTTCACTTACCGCTGTCTTCTCACCAAACTCCTTAACTACTTGCTCTAGAATTAAAGGATTAGCCATATTTATTACTCCCTCTTCTCTTCTCATGATTTATTATTGGGGCTTATGCCCCTTGATCCATAGTTCCAAAATTTCTTCCAAATCCAGACCACGGCTTTTAATGACCTGAAGTTCTTTCAACCTCGGATGATGATTCCAACCGTCACCGTTATCTCGGATAATCAGCTTACTAATCGAAGGACCGTCATTCTGGCACAAGATCACCTCTGGAATCTCTTCAATTCCTACAAGCTCGCCGCGAACCCAAATTTCTTTCCAGCTACCATAGAGTGTATCTTTCTCCACCATACCTAGCGTTTGGCCTTGATGAACCAATACAATATAATCAGCGAGACGCTTCACTTCTTCAACAATATGAGTAGATAAGACGATAGTCATCTCTTCTCTCTCCATACAATTGCGAAGCTCTTCGATCATTTCCTTCCAGACGAATGGATCGAGTCCCGAAGTAGGTTCATCTAATAAAAGTAGTTTAGGACGCGTTGCAAGCGCGACAATGATCTCGAATTTACGCCGTTCACCTTTAGACATCCGATTTAAGCGTTCACGTCTTGGAACCTCAAAGCGGGTTATTAATTCTTCGAATCGACGTTGGTCCCAATCAGGATACCAGTGTGATCGGAAATCTGCCGCCTCTTCCACAGTCTGATAATTTTCCTCGGTGGCTGGCGACTCTTCTACATAAGCAATTTTTTGTTTCAGTTCCAGCCTTAGAAGGTCTTTCGCTGTTTCACCGAACCATTTTATTTCTCCATCATCTAACGAAATAATCTGCATAATCATTTGCAAAAGCGTACTTTTTCCGGCACCGTTCGGTCCAACCAATGCAACTATATATCCTGCTGGAAATTGTACATTTATCGGTCCAATTGTTTTTCTGCGTCCCCGATTTACCGCTCCTAGTAGCTCCACTGCCATCTGTTCTATCACGCGGGATCACTCTCTCCTTCATGATTAGGATATTTCTTACGCAAGGTTTCTAGAAACAAATCCAATATTTCTTGCTTCCCATATTGTACTGATATCCCTACATCAACGGCCGTTTCAAGTGCTTCCTGTACAGCTACTCTTCGGTATTCACTTCTTTCACCCGCTCCAACTTTGGCTACGAATGTCCCTGTACCTTGTTTCGTCCGAAGTAGTCCTTCATTCTCCAAATCTTGATATACTCGTCGGATGGTAATTACGCTACAGCTTAAGCTTCCAGCGAACTCTCGTATGGAAGGAAGTAGGGTTCCTTCTGCTATCTGTCCGCTAACGATCAACGATCTCAATTGTGTTTCGATCTGATGATACAACGGTTCTGCGCTGTTCTCATTAATTTGAATAGGAATCCACACCTTTCCACCTCACCTCCAACCTCTGCTCTATCTTATTATTGATCATTATGATCTTAAATCTCGTACAATCAGTTTGCGCTTGGTTATCTTAATGAGTAGGAAGAAACCCAACCCTCCTACAACTAGCGCCCCCCACATTAGTGGAGATAAGAATGAGAAGTGACTGGAGTAATCTACTAGGAGCATAACTAGACTCGTTCCGAGAAAATGGGAAATCACAGTGATTACAACAACTAATACAATTATACTAATTGTCAACCATAAGTAGGTCCTGCCCTTCTTAAGCAGTTCAAAATAGATAAAAACACCGTTTATTAGTAAGGCATAACCAGTCCATGTCAGGATAAAAACGATAAACTGTCCGATATTCATCTCAGCTCTGAGATTGCTTGAAAACCAGAAGAATAATGGATAGAACAGAACTCCATTAAAAATTAATGCCATGAACAGTTGAATGATTCGTCCCTTCATAATTGCAGTGATTGGAATCGGTAGAGTTCGATAGTACTTTAACATTCTTGTGTATGAGTCTTCTTTAATGTAATTAAATGAACGACGACTGAAGAAAAATCCGGTTAGTGGAACGAGTAAAAGCATCAAAAAATCACTGAGTGGTTTCATTAAAACCTCTGCTTCGGAATGAGACCCCATCATAACGCTGAGTGAAAATGCTAAGTACAACATAAAAATTACATTTCCAATCAAATACATTCGGTCTCCGCGCAATTCTTTTTTGAAAATAACCCATCCATCTCTCCACGTATCCAAGCTAATCATCCCTTCATGCCAACTAATAAATAGATAATTCTATATTCACATCACTGTTCCACTGTGCTTACTGTTTATATCTTTATACACAGTATATACTGTGCTATTTTCGTCGTCAATACCTTTTTTCCAAATTAAAACAATAATTTTTCATCCACAATCTAACCTTATTGATTCATAATGATGATCTACTGGATACATAATGATGCAATAATGTCTACTGGTTGTAAGCCCTATAGTTATGTCTATCAACGCAAAAAAAGACTTTTGAGAATGTCTCAAAAGTCTTTCTGTATAGGCGAACTATTAATGTTTTATTTTATAACCTAGTATCCCCATATCACTCTCCATACCGCTTGAGTATGTCCACCTGGATATAAGAGATAGAGCAGTACGTACACAGCCACACCGGTAATCGCCGTGAAGAACCAGATGACTGCGGTTGTTCTTCCCCATTTACGATGCTTTGCATACTTCTCCTTGAAGCCAAGTATCAGCGTCGTTATGCCGAATACAGCGGCAACAGTCGCGAGCACGATATGGAAAATAAGAAACGTCTGATAATAGCCCTTCAGGTCATCCGGGCCACCCCACGATGTATTTCCAATAAATACCGTACGTGACGAGTAGATAAGGAAGAAGAGTACTGCAGCAATAGCGGCAGCGATCATCGTTTTCTTATGAGCTTCTCTTTTGCCTTTGATAATGAGTCCCCATCCGATGGCAACCAACACAGCACTTATAACGATGAAGGCTGTACTGATCGTCGGAAACAATGTGTATAGATCCATTTCCATCCTCCTATTTCAACAAACATAAATATTTACTTCAGAACTAAGCGACATTCTCTTCGTCATCATTCCGATTCTCCTGCCTGTACCATTGAAAGAAGACATACGCCAGCATCGAAGCAAAAATGATCTCCTGAAGAAACTTCATGAGAATTCCACCGACCTGCTGATCGATAGCAGGCTTCAAGTATCCAAAGAACTGTGGTCCACCGAATTGACTTAGCAGATAGGTCGTATCACCGGGTATACAGTATCCCATTGCCTTTGCCCACACTGCCGGATCACTGTAAGTAGCATACAGTGGCTCACTCGCAAAGATAATCAATCCGCAGGCAGGTGTTAATAGCACCATGTTAAGGAAGATAAAACCCATCTTCTTCAGACTCTGGCCTTCTGCCGCATCAGGCAAGGGATTAACAAGCGTCCACCACATCAGTCCTGCAGCGATAAACAAGATGACATAATATAACCGGTGGATTCCAAAGTGCAACATAACATAATCATGAATAACAGGTATGTGGTAGAACGAGAACAAACCGTTAAAGAGCACTGCCGCCACAATTGGCGTTGCTAGAAATTTCAATCGGTGAAGTGGACTTCTAGCCAGAAATCTTATTATAACACGCCATACCCAAGGTGGAATACCTAACATTAACAGCGGTGGAGCAATCAAATAAGATAGAGCCATGCTAACCATGTGAAAACTGAACATCATATGACCCAATAAATCGATAGGTCCTCCCTGAGCCAAATAAAGCAACAACATGCCCAAGACAAACAACACTTTTTTGCTAGCAGGTATCGATTGTCCTTCTCCAAGTTTCTCACTTAACGGGCCCACTAGCAAGAAATAACCTGCAGTTATCAGTAACATGACTGCTAGAAATACCGGATCCCAGACTTGTACAAAGTTGAAATATTCTAAGCCTAGCATACTAAAACCTCCCTCCACCGCTATTAAATCTGTCTAAATTGTGAACTACCCCCTGAATATACAAAAGAGGGGGCTTATAAGCAAGCCCGCCTCTTCTTCAATCGTTGAACAACCTCTTTAAGACCACCACATCCAGAACAGCGCTGTAATAATCGCCGTACCAGCTACAAAGAATCCACCGGCCATAAATATAATGGGTAACAAGTGGCCTTTATCCTTAAGATGCATCCAGTAACCCAATTGCACAAGTACCTGGAGTATTGCCATGACCAGCAGCAGGATGACGGTAAATGCCGTATTCACTCCCCCAGCCGCAACAGCGGCAAAGGCGATGAGTGTTAAGATGATCGAGAATATAAACGCGATCACATGCTTCTGGGGTCCTTCTTGCCTATGACGACGCTTGATCACGGAACCATCATGATGATGATTATCCTGATTTTCCATCCCTTACGCCACCTTCCCAAGGAGATAGACAACTGTGAAGATAAATACCCACACCACATCGATAAAATGCCAGTACATCGCGGATACATATATCTTTGGAGCCGTCACAACATTGAGTCCTTTCTTAGCTAACTGACCAATTAGAATACCGATCCATAGAATCCCGAATAACACGTGTGCCCCGTGAAATCCAACAAGCGTATAGAATGCAGAACTAAAGGCGCTTGTTGTCATACTATAATCCTCGTGAACCATGTATTCCCTAAATTCATAAATCTCCAATATAAGGAACGCTAATCCCAATAATACCGTTACACTGAGCCAACCTGATAGCGACTTCTTGTTTCCTCGATGCATCGCTTGAATGGCGAAAACACTTGTTAAGCTACTGACAAGCAAGATAAATGTTGCCGCCGCCGTCATGGGTAAATTGAATAGTTCACTAGCTGAAGGACCATCGGCCACTTGATTTCGCAGTGTCAGGAAGGTAGCAAACAAAGTACCAAACAATACAGACTCACCGCCGAGAAATAGCCAAAAGGTTAACACCTTATTCCGGCCTTCAAGCGTCGCCTTTTCTAATTCATGGGGAATTGTGTCTGTAGTCTGCTGTGCATGTGGTGTCGTCATGCCTTGACCCCCTTCCCATTCAGTTCATCCTCTTCAATATGCCAACCATGATCGTCAAAGAGCGAACGCAGCAGCATGGATCCGAAGGTAACCGCTAGCCCAAGTCCTGTAACAATATAGTTGTTAAATATAAAATTCAAAAAGCTATTTCCAAAGTCATCACTAGTGAACATAAATCCAAGACCAGCAATGAAAATACCTAACGACATCACAAATGGAAGAATAGTTGGAGATGGCATATGAATCGGTCCAACAGGCTCTGACGGTGTCATTTCTGTATGACCAGCCGCTTTTTCCTTCCAAAAAGCATCAAGACCACGTACAAGTGGTATTTGCTTGAAGTTATATTCCGGTGGCGGTGAAGGAATACTCCATTCGAGCGTCCGTCCATCATCCCAAGGATCATTGGCTGCACCAACAGGTTTACGAGATGTGATGCCAATGTTAACTAGGAACACAATCACACCTACACCCATTAAGAATGCACCTATTGTACTGATCAAGTTCATAAGATCAAAGCCTTGATTCGGTAAATAAGTGAAGACCCGACGTTGCATCCCAATTAACCCGAGGAAATGCTGAACGAAGAAGGTCAACTGGAAACCAATAATAAACGTCCAAAATTCGATCTTCCCTAGTTTCTCACTAAGAATTCTTCCAAACATTTTAGGCCACCAGTAATGGAGTCCCGCGAACAAGCCAAGAACAAGGCCACCAACAATCACGTAGTGAAAGTGCGCCACAACGAAATATGTATCGTGGTACTGATAGTCAGCTGGTGCTGAGGCCAACATGACTCCGGTTACCCCACCCATAACGAACGTTGGAATAAAACCCGCTGCAAATAAATTAGCAGTAGTGAAGCGAATCTGCCCGCCCCACATCGTGAACAACCAGTTAAAGATTTTGATTCCTGTAGGAACCGCAATTAACATCGTAGCGATGGAGAATAACGCGTTCGCTACTGGCCCAAGCCCAGTCGTAAACATATGATGTGCCCAAACCATGAAGCCCAAGAAGGCAATCAGGATCGTTGCAAACACCATCGAACTATAACCAAACAAACGCTTACGAGAGAAGGTACTGATAACCTCCGAAATAACACCAAACGCAGGCAGAATCAAAATATACACCTCAGGGTGCCCGAAGATCCAGAATATATGTTGCCAGAGTACGGGGTTACCACCCTTCGATACCTCGAAGAAATTAGCTCCTAAAATCCGGTCAAAGGTAAGCAATACCAGCCCTACAGTAACCGCTGGGAATGCGAACAAAATCATCGCCGACGTAACGAAGGATGTCCAAGTGAACATAGGCATCCGCATAAAGGACATACCCGGCGCACGCATTGTAATGATCGTCGCGAGGAAGTTAAGCCCCCCAATCAACGTACCCAAACCTGCGATCTGTAGACCAATCGTGTAAAAGTCGACACCGTGTGTCAAGCTGTACGCATTAGTTGATAACGGAGTGTATGATGTCCATCCGGCATCCGGTGCACCACCCATAAACCAACTGAGATTAAGTAACAATCCACCGAATAGAAACGTCCAGAATCCGAGTGAATTCAGAAAAGGAAACGCTACATCACGTGCTCCAATTTGCAGCGGGATGACCGCATTCATTAGAGCAAAAATGACCGGCATGACACCAAGGAAGATCATCGTCGTACCGTGCATCGTAATCAGCTCGTTAAATTGCTGAGCCGATACGAAATCATTCATCGGCTTGGCAAGCTGAACACGAATCAATAACGCTTCAATTCCGCCAATACCGAAGAAGAACCCCCCGGCTACTAAATACAGAATAGCTATTTTCTTGTGATCGACGGTTGTTAACCAATCCATCAAACCTTTGTGCCGTTTGACACTGTGAGCATGAGCCAAGGTTTGTACCTCCTTTAATTTCCTATGCATCTATGCTGCATAAGACGCACCAAAGATCAATATGATACTTTGCTATTCGCCAAATACTCGGCTATAGCTTTGATTTCATTATCAGTAAGCCCAAGATCCTCTTTAGGCGATGGCATCTTATTACCAGGTTTCACTGCTTGCGGATCGGTAAGCCATTCTATCAGATTATCCTTAACTGGCTTACTACCTTTCAATTGACCACTGCCTTCTGAGTTCAGCAAAATGCTTGCTACTGATTCTCGGCTGCCAATCCCGGTCAGGTTAGGGCCGACGGATCCACCTTGCTCACCTATAGCATGACAACTTAAGCATTGATTCTTAAACACTTCAGCTATCGCTGGATCCTCAATCGTCTGAACCGGCTCTTTCATCGATGCGACCCATAGGTCGAACGATTCTTGACTTACAGACTTGACTTTGAACTCCATGAAAGCATGAGACGGACCACAAAGTTCCGCACACTTACCGAGATAAACCCCCTCTTGGGTAGCTTCAATCCAGGTTTTATTGACGGTCCCATCCGTATTCGTATCCGTTTTACCGGCAAGTGATGGCACCCAGAAAGAATGAAGTACATCCATGGTCTTTAGCTCAAGCGAAATCTTCTTGTTCGCAGGAATAATAAGATCCTGAGCTGTAGTAATCCCATAATCGGGATAGGAGAATTCCCACCAGAATAAATGTGAGGAGACTTTTACCTTTATAGCATTCTTGTCGGCAGAATAGTCTTCACCAAATGCAAACACCTTCTGAATCGTAGGTACGGCCAGAACCAAGACGAGCACGAGTGGTATCGCCGTCCAAAGAACCTCTAGCTTGAAGTTCCCTTCAACTTGTTTGGGGGCTTCCTTATGCTCTGGTTTACGCCGAAATTTAATATAGACATATGCCGCAATACTAAATACAATCAACATCACAACAATCATGATGCTAATCGCCAACTTCATTAAGTCATACTGTCCTGCCGCTACCGTACCTTGCGGTTTAAGCGTCGATAAATCCGCTCTTCCACATGCAGACAGCATGAACGATAGCCCGATAAACAAGGGCCCCAGCCGTTTGATAGCCTTCCAACGCTTCATCATTGATCAACCCCACTTCACGTTTTCTTCCGATGATTTACAATTTTTACACACTTTTTACACAAATAATCTGCTTTATCACTATCAATACCATCTTGTCAATAATAACAATCACCCATTAAATATATGATTGAACCCATCTTTTGTCAATGTATAGCAAGTAGTTTAAATTTTAAGTAATAAGTCGAAAAAACTTGCCAATTCAGTGTTTGTTAGCGGTTTCTAAATTTATATTCGATGAAATTTATGCACTAATCTTCTCGAATTTTGCGCTTTATTTACC
Organism: Paenibacillus segetis; assembly: GCF_014639155.1. Taxonomy (NCBI): domain Bacteria; kingdom Bacillati; phylum Bacillota; class Bacilli; order Caryophanales; family Paenibacillaceae; genus Paenibacillus; species Paenibacillus segetis. The sequence continues at coordinate 144,522 of NZ_BMFT01000005.1, read as the reverse complement.
TTTTTATGGCTAAAGCTCATTTTTGACAGTTTGGTTAACTTTTCTTCTATAAAGACAAAAAAAAGAGAGCATCGCTCTCTTCTCAAATCATTAATTTAACAGATTCATTTTGTAAACTTCGGAATACACCGTTTCTTTAAAATGAGCAAACTCCTCTTCCGTCAGAGGATCGGGGTAACTCATAATGTTAAGAGGCAACAGAGGCTGGCCTTCCCGGAGAGGGGGCTGCACATAGTCAAATGAATTCAGATGAAATCCGAGTCGTTCATAAAAACCAATTCTTCGCTTTGCAAAGTCACTCTCAGGTGGCTCTACTTCCAGCCGAACAGGAATCTGTGACTGACTTATATATTTGTTCAGCAACTTTCCGCCTGTGCCACCTCCTCGTAATGTTGGATCCACTGCAAAATGTTCCACGAAACGAAAAGATGAAAATTCCCAGCTAGCCAGAAAGGCAATCGTTTTATCATTAGAGTCTGTTTCTGTAAGCACACGATAATAAGGGCTAGATAATAACGCGCGTTGTCCATCATAGGTTCTAAATTCAGATTTCGGAAATGAAGACTCCATGATCTTATAAATCTCATCAAATCGATTATACATATTATTCAATTCTCGCTTTCTAGAGCCTTTGCTCCATTTGTTCGCATACTACCTAGGGCAGCATACTTCTTATGTTGTCAGTATAACAGGGCCATTGTCCGTAATGGCTAAAGTGTGTTCATAATGAGCACCAAGACTGCCGTCTGCGGAACGAACACCCCAACCATCATCATCCCATTGTACAGCACCTGTATCTCCTAATGTAAAAATAGGTTCGATGGTAATAACCATACCTGACTCAAGTATCATTCCTGTGCGAGCACGCCCGAAATTAGGCACATCCGGCGCTTCGTGCATATAACGGCCTATCCCATGTCCTATTAGCGGTTTAACAATGCCGACCCCCGCTCCCTTCGCAACCTTACTTACAGCATGACCAATATCGCCAATTCGCTTACCTGGCAACGCTTGGGCAATCCCAGCATAAAGAGCTTTTTCTGTAACCTTTAGCAGTCGCTCAGCTTCAGGACTAACTTCACCAATCCTGTAGGACCAGCCCGAATCAGCAAGCCAACCATTCTTATTCACTACAATATCAATCGTAACGATATCTCCATTTTGTAGTTTACGATCGGTCGGAAATCCATGACAAACCACATCGTTTACAGAAGCACAGGTTGCAAATGGATACCCTCTATATCCCTTCTGTTCTGGAGTAGCACCTCTTAGTGCCAAGAAGTTCTCTACCCAACTGTCGATCTCAAGCGTCGTAATTCCGGGACCTATTCGCTTCGCAATTTCCTTATGACAATCGCTTAATATACTCCCCGATTCCCGAATTCGAGCTATATCCTCATTAGACTTCAAGTTCACCTTCACATTTATATCTCCTTTCGCTAGCCTTAACACTGCGTTAAATAAGCATTGATATACTATATGTGAATCAGGGTAAAAAAAAACCGTACCTAGCGATAGACGCCAGAACGGTAGTAAGGACATAAGCTCAGTTAATAGGTGCCGTTAATTCCGATCCCGGGTATGTATCAGGAAACGGAAGAATCCATTTTACCTAATTCACTCTCCACTAGATGGGTCAATTCCTCTTCATATCCGCCCATAATACGGTATTTCCGGACATAATCCCTAACAAACTTTTTCGGGTCTTTAGGCCTGAATATTCGGGTCATTTCCCGCAGACTCTCCTTGACTTCATTATGACCTTTCGTTGCCATACTAATTCCCTCCCAGAACGCTTGTGGTTAATGCTCCGATTTTGAGAACGCCGAAAAGTTGACTGTGAGTTAGTTCATTCATGAAGTTGTGGGAACTGCAATTCCGCCTTTTCGGCAGGCATTTGACACTGGACATACTCGAAGAAATTCCCGCTAAATCAGGCATGGTAGCAAGCGTTTTGCACCTTATACTGATCCTTACGGTCATCGTAATATGTTGGAAACGACCTCCTATCCATTATATTGTATCATATTCAGCTTAACGTTTCAGCTTTCTTCCAAACACACATTTTTTTTGTGTCTAATTATTTTTTTGTTTATACAACAAACTACTGACACATCTTAATGAAAACAGGAAATGGAAGGGATGAGCCCATGAATACGAAATCGCCAAAAATAATGATCCTATATGCAAGTTACGGTGATGGTCATTATCAAGCTACAAAAGCCATCGAAAGTTGTTTCCAAAGAAAAGGGATCAGCAATATTATACTCTTGGATTTAATGGCCGAGGCTCACCCACTTTTAAATGAATTAACCAAATTCATGTATATCCAAAGCTTTAAAGCCTTACCTTCCGTCTACGGTTGGGTCTATAACATGACCCGAGATATGCAGTCTGACACTTCATTTCTAAGTATGATCAATACAATGGGGATGCGAGTACTTAAGGAGATCATCGCCAAAGAAGAGCCTGATCTTATTATTCATACATTCCCTCAACTAGCTATGCCCAAGCTAATAAAAAAGACAGGGGTATCTCTACCTCTCGTTAATATAGTAACGGATTTTGATTTGCATGGAAGATGGATTCATCCCGAAGTGGACCGCTATTATGTAGCGACTGAGGATTTAAAAATGGAGATTGCAAATCGTGGCATATCGAGCAATCGCGTGCTCGCTAGCGGGATACCGCTTGGACCTAATTTCGGTGAATCAAACATATCCCACACTGAAATACTCCCCAAGCTGGACCCGACAAAAAAAACCGTTCTTTTGATGGCTGGCGCCTACGGTGTTATGAAAGGTCTGCGCGATATTTGTGAAGCATTGATCGCAACCGGGCACCATCAGATTCTAGTTGTTTGCGGACGTAATAAAGAATTATTTCGAGGATTAAAGCGTACGTTCAGCAAATGTACCGATGTACATCTATATGGCTATCTAGATAATATACCTGAAATGATGGGTGTCAGTGACTGTATTATTACCAAGCCAGGTGGTATAACGTTGTCCGAAGCACTTGCCTGTCGGCTCCCACTATTCCTTTACCGTCCTGTTCCTGGTCAAGAGCTTAATAACGCACTTTATTTGAAGCGTAAAGGTATTGCCCACATTTCATACGACGCCTATAAACTAGCGGAACAAATTGAATCGCTGTGGAGTAACGAAAGTTCGCTTATCCAAATGCAATTACAAATAGAAGACCTCCGTAAGCCCGAGGCTACAGAGGTCATCGTTAACGATATATTGGATCAGTGGTTTTCTCCCGTGCCAGCTTCCAGCTATTGGGCTACCCTATAAGTAAGTGTTCATCGTGATCAAAAGATGACTTTATGAACTACCTCTATAAGTGTGACAAGCGTATGTTCTGTTAACATACAGCTCGTCATACACTGGATAGTGAGACAGGAAGAGGTGGCTTACCACCTTCATCCCTTCATCTATCCAGGAAAGAAGGTAATTGCCATGTCCCCTTTCAAATCATCCACCGGAATTTATGAGAATTTAGCCGGGTTTCTGATCTACTTATTTGCATTTGTGGGAGGCGTCATTTTTCTAGCTGTAGAGAGAAGAAGTCGCTACGTCTTATTCCATGCCCTGCAATCCGTCATGTTGTTTGGCGGTCTCATGGTTGCACATGCGCTCATCGTCTTTCTCCCCGTAATAGGCGCCGTCGTAGGATTACTGTTAACACTAATTGGAATTGTACTCTGGTTAGTGCTTATGATCACCTCTCTCCAAGGCAAATGGATCAAGCTTCCTTGGATCGGCGACCTTGCTGAAAGACAATTAAATCGAATGTAAATTTAAGCTTCCATGCCCTCTTGACCCGTTTCAGTAGCTACTGGTTTCGCCTTATTACCACGAAGCCCATTAAATAGCAGGTTCAGAACAATGGCTGTGAAGCTCCCTGCAACAATACCATTATCAACGAGAATCCGCAGCTTATCGGGCAGTTGTGCAAAAACTTCTGGAACTACAGTCACACCTAGCCCCATTCCAACGGAGCAAGCGATAATCAATAGGTTCTCGTGTCTATTCAAATCTACTTGGTCACCTAACATACGGATACCTGAAGAGAGAACTAGACCAAACAATGCAATCATAGCTCCACCAAGAACTGAGGTTGGTACAAGCTGTGTCAATGCAGCGATCTTAGGCACAAAACCGATCAGAATGAGCAAGCTACCAGCAACAACGATAACATCCCTGGTCTTTACGCGACTCATCTGAACTAGTCCGACATTCTGAGAATAAGTTGTATACGGGAAGGAATTGAATATCCCACCTACCATGATTGCTAAACCTTCCGCACGATAGCCACGCGTCAAATCTTTGGATGTAATATCCTTATCGACGATTTTACCGAGAGCCATGAATACTCCCGTTGATTCAGCAACACTAACAATAGCTACAAGAATCATCGTAAGGATTGCCGAAGCGTGAAATGTTGGTCGTCCGAAATAGAATGGTTGAATCATATGAAACCAACTAGCTTCCTTCAGCGGTCCAAAATCTACAGCGCCGGCTAGTCCGGCAACAATCGTACCCGCGATCAATCCGATCAATACAGAGATGGAACGGAGAAACCCTTTTGTGAAGCGGTTCATCAACAGGATAAAGATTAGGACCCCAAATCCCAGCATCACATTTAAGGGACTCCCAAAATCGGGACTCGTCTTATCTCCGCCACCCAAGTCTGTCAGAGCAACGGGTATCAACGTGACACCAATAATCGTAACAACTGAGCCTGTCACAACTGGTGGGAAGAAAGCAATCAGTTTCCCAAACACTCCTGCGAATAAAAAGACGAACAATCCCGATGCGATAATAGCTCCATAGATCGCTGATACGCCCATCCCATCTTCCAAACCGATTGCAATCATAGGGGATACGGCTTGAAAAGCACATCCGAGCATAACAGGTAACCCAATACCAAAGTACTTATTACCAAACACCTGAAGTAACGTTGCGATCCCACAGGCAAGCAAATCGATTGCAATAAGATAGGTTAATTGCGAAGTGGTGAAATCGAGTGCTCCACCCACGATAAGCGGTACAATAACTGCTCCAGCGTACATCGCCAGCACGTGCTGTAGACCTAACGATACCGTTTTAAACGTATGTCTGTTTCTTTGGAATATTTTCTCCCGCTCCATAATAAATAGGTTCCTCCCACGATTGTCTCATGTTTTTTCAAAAAAATTCAATTCAACAGGCAAGCCTTCATTTCCACTTGCCCTTCCCAATCTACTCTACAAAAGTAACGGTTCCATTATCCAACGATGCTATTCTTACGAGTGAATCCACGCGATAGCCCGCCTCTTGCAATAATTTCGCCCCTGGTTGGAAAGATTTCTCGATCACTATTCCGATCCCTACCACGCTAGCCCCTGCTTGCTCAGCAATTCGTGCAAGACCAAAAGCCGCTTCCCCGTTTGCCAAGAAATCATCAATAATTAGCACTCGGTCATTCGCCCCAAGAAACTTCTTCGAAACGGTAATCTCGTTCGTCTCGCGTTTTGTGAATGAATATACCTTCTCTACGAAAATATCTTCCCTCAATGTTAGTGATTTGTTCTTACGCGCAAAAATCATCGGTACGCGAAGCTCCAGAGCAGTCATAATCGCCGGAGCAATTCCTGAAGATTCAATCGTCAGTATCTTCGTAATTTCCTCCCCAGCAAACCGCCTTACAAACTCACTCCCTATTTCACTCATGAGCATAGGATCCATTTGGTGATTCAAAAAAGAATCAACCTTCAACACTTGCTCACCCAACACGATTCCTTCATTCATTACTTTTTCCTTTAATAACTTCACTTCTATATTCCCCCTTATGTTAGTAGCATAATAAGTATTAAAAAAAGTCCATCTTCCCAAATAAAAGGGAAATGGACTACAATGGAAGAAATCAACCTAAACTTCATAAATTGGCCAAAAAAGAACGCAAAAAAAGGACAAGCCAAGGTTAGAGTTCTTCCCCGTAGTCCGATCATTTCCGGTGATCAGGTAGAGACATGCAAGCCAATTCTTGCAGTTATACGAGAAAATACGCGAATTTTGTCGTTATTTTAATGTAATGTTAGAAGTATACCCAAAGTACGCAAGGAAATAAAGAGGTATTTCGTGGGTTTTGTGAACATTCCCACAAGAATATAATATTTGCTCGTGAACAAAATATTAGTCATAATACATTTGAATACATTGAAGGGAGAATGTTACATGGGAATTGCCAAGGAATTTAAAGAATTTGCTATACGGGGGAATGTAATCGATCTTGCAGTCGGGGTCATTATTGGGGGTGCATTCGGTAAAATCGTGACATCTGTCGTCAATGATATATTGATGCCTCCTATCGGAAAGCTACTCGGAGGCGTTAATTTCACTGATCTGTATATTAACTTGGATGGGGGAGAATACGCATCGTTAGCTCAAGCCAAAGATGCTGGGGCGGCCGTTATCGCTTATGGCCAATTTATTAATACATTGATTGATTTCTTAATTGTCGCTCTATGTATATTCTTTCTAGTTAAGGGGATCAATTTCTTACGGAGAGACAAGCAGGAACAGGAACAACCGGAACCTGTAAGCACGCAGAAGGAATGCCCTTACTGCTACTCCGAAATTCCGGTGAAAGCTACCCGCTGTGGTCATTGTACATCGATGCTTAGTAACCATGATCAGGGCGAGACCAACTAGTCTCCCCTGATTCAAAGATCCAACCTATTTCTAACCTATCCAACTTCCCCTTACAAAGGTCTTGATTCACGAGGCAACAAACCTGACACAACTGATTTCAGCTCCGAATCTTCCTTGTAACTCTTCTCACCGGTATCTACCTTGCGAACACGGATATAATTGAATTCTGCTCCCGGATCCGTCGGCTTAAACACCAGATTATCACGGTCTTCAAGTCGGAGCTTATAGCCCATATCCTCAAACATTAACAAAAAGTCCTTCTCTGATGGGGTTTTACCTTCCTCCGGAAAAATAAGCCCTCTTAATTCTTTCACCGAATTCTCATGAACTACTTCAAAATGGATGATACACTCCATTATTGTCACACTCCTTAAATAACAATTCATAATAAGTATTCCCACATGAGTGGAAATGACAACATCCTACCTCATACTACGGAGGATATCCCCATAAAAGCGGCGTCACATATTACAACTCGGTGAACAATTGCATTTACGCCCTATTTAATGCCACCTAAATCTGTTCTGCCCCACAATTAGGGCACCATTTTGTTCCCTTCACGAGCGAGGAGGTACAAATCTGACAGTTCACAGTGTTAATGACTACCGGCGATTCAGTAGATGTAGACACCGAATCGTTGTTACCTAGATTCTCTTTCCACGTACGTATACGCAAATCAAGTTCCTCTTGGCGCTGACGCTCTCTTTCCAGTTCACGCAGATGGCGAGCCTCAGTAACAGGATCCAACGGTTCGATCTTCTCTTCAGAGGCTCTTCCTTCATCAATGACTGGTAAAGTAAAGATTCCCTTATCCTCTGATATGCTCTCTTCCTCAGCTCCGCCTAGTCCGGCGGTGAATTCGGCCCCAATATTATAGTCCTGGCCTTTATCCTTCAGAAGCTTGTGCCCACAAAAGTGACAGAACAACGCATCTTCCCCTACCTTTTTTCCACACGCACCACATAAACGTTCATTTTTCAATTCAGCAATTTTTACGCGGACTTCGTCCCGTTCCTCTGCCAGCAAGTCACATGTTTTCGCAAGCTCGATCATCTCTTTTTCGGCGTTGGACATGTCCTTAATCCTGTATCCCTCGTAGAAGACTTCACCCATCCTTTGAAAATAGAGTCCCATTTCACGTTCAATATTTGAAATTTGCGTGTTTAACTTCCCGATTTCTACCACATTTTGCGCGCGATCGGTCACTTTTCCCGCACTATCTTTTATTTTTTGAAAAAATTTCATATCCATATCCCTCCCGTTATCCGTGTAATTCTTTGAAGTTGTTAAATTATCATACCAGATTTGCGGCTTTCGTGAAAATTGTATCTTGATGTCTTTTTGATTTAAGTAAGCATTTCAAGTTACAATAAAGAGGGAAATTTATCGTTTACTAGGAGTAGATTATACTGAATACATCAAATATATATGGCAAGGATACCGTACTTGGTCAATTAGACCTTAAAGAATTATATCGCTTAGAGGTTGGAGAAGAGGAACTACGCAGGCTAGAAGAGTGGAGGAAACTCCCTTTCCTATATCAACTAGCCTTAGACGAACTTAAGAACAAAATCAAGCTGATTCAAACCGAATGGAAAATCCATAACGGCTATAGTCCAATTGAACACATCAAAACGCGAATCAAAGAACCAAAGAGTATTCTGGATAAGCTAGAGCGTAAGGGTCTTGAAATGACGGTAGATAATATGGTGAATAAAATCCATGACATTGCCGGAATGAGAATCGTCTTCTCCTTTGTCAAAGATATCTATAGTCTTCTGAATCATCTTCGGAAACGAGATGATCTTACGATTCTTGAGATTAAGGACTACATCGCAAATCCCAAACCGAATGGTTATCAAAGCCTCCATCTTATCGTTGCCGTTCCACTCACCTTGTTTGAAGGGCAGCGGTGGATGAAGATTGAAATTCAAATGCGCACGTTAGCCATGGATTTCTGGGCAAGTATGGAACATATTCTGTTCTACAAATATGATAAGCAAGTTCCTCCCCACGTCGTTAGGGAGTTAACTGAAGCTGCCCACGCAGCTGACGCGCTTGATAAGAAGATGCATGGTTTACGGAAGGAGATCATGGGCTCTCTCGAAGCTGAACTCCCTGATCATCCCATCGATCCAATGTAGCTCCTCCTCTACATTAACGTAACAATAAGGGCAGACCAAGTATATCCTTGGTCTGCCCTTTCTATTTGATATACCCACCCCTATGCCTGAGGTTTATTGCGTATTTGATCCGCTATTTTTTCCGCGCGCTGCATAACACCAGCAGCAACAAGGGAGTACCCCTTCGCAGCAGAGAACACGCCAGGAAGTAACTGCTTCCATGGTACTGGGTTTGGCTCCGGCTCATAGTTCGCTTTTACAGCAGTAAGACTGATCTCCACATCGTGGAATTGTGGACCCGGTAGATGTAATCGTCCCATCTCACCCACTTCAGCAAGCCATTCAGCAATGTTGGGTCCCTCGCTTTGTGTCCCTCCTTGCTCATCCAAACGTCCGCCAGCATGCCGTAGAAGTTCTTCTTCGGCATCGTCCAATGGTTCAGCAGCCGCCCAAACTTCAAGAACCGCGTTTAACAAGCTCTCACGCGTTAAGCCGAGCATCCTTAAGCGTTGATCTGGCTGATTTACCCACACGGATTCCGCATAAGCTACAGCCTCAGTTAGATGATCGCAATGTGACTCACCGCAAGAGCAGACAATACTACCAGAATACGATTCATCGCCAGCTTTCATCACAAGCCAAGGTAATCTAAGAGGAAGAAGATCCGCAATGGCACGAGGCTGAGTCTCAAGCAGTGCTGCCAACTTTAGTGGATGGGATTGTAATTGCTGTACAAGCGATATTACAACCTTTTGATCTAAGACAGATTCAGGAAATACAACAGAGTGCACCGGTTGTTTATTCCCAGCGGAGACGTCAATTCGTATGGCTTCCGGTAGAAATTCCATATGAAAGTTACCCTGGGTCATAGACTTTCCGCTCATCTTCCATCCTCCTCCCAAATACTTCCCGCTTGTAAGACAACTAAATTCCGCAGTTCCTCATTGGTCATTTCCGTCAGCCATTGCTCGCCAGAACCAACAACTTGCTCTGACAGCATTTTTTTTCGTTCAATTAGCTCATCGATCCGTTCCTCAAGAGTCCCTTGGCAGATTAGCTTATGGACCTCTACGTTCTTGTCCTGCCCGATGCGGAACACCCGATCGGTTGCTTGATTCTCAATCGCCGGATTCCACCAACGATCATAATGAACTACATGGTTAGCCCGCGTTAGGTTAAGCCCAACCCCACCCGCTTTGAGAGAGAGGACAAAGAGAGGGGAGCCCTTACCCTCCTGAAACGCTTGAACCATCTCGTCACGTTCATTCTTGAGTACTCCACCATGTAGAAAGAAAGGGGCTTTCCCGTATCTATGGGTCAACCGTTCCCTCAACAATTCACCCATATGCACATATTGAGTGAATATCAGTGATGCCTCTCCATTGTCCATGATGAGGTCAAGAAGTTCTGTTAATCGTTCCATCTTGCCAGAGCGTTCTGCGATTTCTTCGGCTCTTGTACTTCCTGTGGCCAATAGTGGGTGGTCACATATTTGCTTGAGGCGCGTTAGTGAAGTCAATACGAGTCCCTTACGAGCAATTCCGTCTCTACTACCAATCTGAGACATTAAATCCTCTGTCACCGTTTGATACATCCGCGCCTGTTCTGGTGTCAACGTACAGTATGACTTCAGTTCAATTTTCTCCGGAAGATCCTTGCGTATATCTGGGTCACTCTTGAGACGACGAAGAAGAAAAGGTGCAACCAATTTCCGTAGCTTACCCAGTTCCTCTATCTGATTGCCACCTGTTCCGGTATACCGTGATCGAAAAGAAGCATGAGTTCCTAAATAACCTGGATTCAGGAACTGGAAAATGGACCACAACTCACTCAGTCTGTTCTCCACGGGAGTACCTGTCATGGCAATCCGGTGCGGAGCATTAAGTTTCATTACGCTCTGCGCCTGCTTCGTCCCAAAATTCTTAATATATTGCGCCTCATCAAGTACAATGGTATCCCATTCTATCGACCGAAGCTCTTTCGCATCTCGACCTGCCAATTGATACGTAGTTAAGATGACATCGCGGTTCTCACACTCTTTCAGGAACCTGTCACCATGCAACCTATCGCTTCCATGATGAACATATAACCTAAGCTCTGGAGCAAACCGGGTAAGTTCACGCTCCCAGTTTCCTAACAGAGATGTAGGACAAATGATCAGGCTCTTTCTCGCTCCTTGAGTTATATCATCCAGTAGAACCGTAATCACTTGCACCGTCTTACCAAGCCCCATGTCATCTGCAAGCAGTGCCCCAAACCCTAGTTCCCGCATCGAAGCCAACCATTGATAACCACGCTCTTGATAAGGACGAAGGGTACCTTGAAGCGAAGTAGGGACCTCCCTATGTTCTGGTTTCCTTGTTGATTCGCCCTCCATTAACATAGATAACAAGCCTGTTGTCTCCACTGCTTCGACGTACATCCCATCCAAATGACGACCATCTTCATTGTCGGACGTCAGATGCATCAATTCCCGGAAGGTCATCGTCCCTTGCTCATGACGCTTCATGAATTTGAGAACTTGTTTTATTTCTTTCACATCAATCTCGATCCACTCACCCCGGAAGAACACAAGTGGTGACTTCGAGCCTGATAGCTGAGTTAATTCTTCATGTGTAAGAACTTCACCGTTTATAACGGCTTCCGCCTGAAATGATACCAGCTGGTCTACACCAAACTTCGATACTTCAGCAGTATCTCTATTCTCACCATCCCAGCCAGCAGCTTTAATCTTAACTCCAGCTATTCGACGTCCCTCCTTAGTCCAACGCGAAGGCATCTGAACAGTAACGCCGTTCTTGCGTAGCAGAGGGACCGACTTACTTAGGAACGCATATACTTCATCGGGCCTTAGAACAGCACCCTCAGGGCGCTCCGATTCCATAGCTTCAGCCACTTCACCCGACAACTCAGCCGCCTTGCTTAGACGAAGAAGCAAGTTCTCCTGCACGTCCTTATACGTACGTCCACGGACTTCTAGTTCACGCCCCGGATAACTCCAAATAAACTCCGCAGGTAGCAGAAGTGAAGGGTCTTCGACCCCTTCACCCCAGAATGTTAGAACCCATTCAGGTATACCTTCTGAGCTATCCAATGACCGTCCATGTGTGTGCTCCGCAGGCTCAAGCCGTAGACATAAACGGAGGGTTCCCACCCGGTGTCCTTCTTGCTTCTCTTCTTCAACTTTAGGTTGATCCCCTCCAGCTGAAGAGATGTCCGCGACTAACTGTGTGATCTCAGCAAGACTGCCTTGGATTTCTGGTGGTTGACCGGGAGAAAGCAACCCATTCCACCACAATTCATGTAAAGGAGAATATCCACGCCGATAATCAGCGCGGGAAGGATTTAACTTTCGCCCAAGATCTCCCACCGATTTACGTGTCTCATTATCAATAATCGCTGTCAAAAATGAATACAAAATCGAGATTTGCATCTTCTCGAGCGAACTCTCCTCATGAGCAGCTACGAGTTGAACCGCAGATAGACAGATCGGAGGCATGGCTCCCGCCAAGTGACGGAATCTTGCTTCATCATCACCTTCACTAAGAAGCGGCCCCCATGCAGCACGAAGAGACGATTGCCCGCCCCGACGTCGGCCACCACCCTGATTTACCGGCCGCATCCCAGGCGCAATTTTTCCCTGAATCATCAGTTCCAGAGCAAACTTAGCGGCCACACTCCAGTAGTTCATCTCGGCCCCGGGTATAATCCCTTGGTTCGTCAGAAGAGCCTCGTCCCAATGGAGCAGTAGAGTCCAGGCATCAGAAGCTGGAAGGGCAAGCCCTTCCAAAGTCCTCCCGATGAGTCCTTTGCGCTCCCCGCTTCTTGCCACTCTTCGTCCTGAAGAGACCGGATATCGTACCTCTGCCAACCTAAGTACTGCTTGCTGAAAGGGCCGCACCCCTCCGTCAAGTTCAATCGCTCGGATTGAGGCCGTCCAGGCATCTACTTTTGTTTCTGATGTTTCACCCGAGAAGCAAAACAACACATCCCCGAGCCATATTCCATAAAGACGTTGATTCATGGTGATCTCCCGTCATTTCCTGATTCCATCATTTTGTAATATTTTATACGAAAATGAACCATATAAAACCGGATGCACTTCATCTTTCATTGCAAACCGGGTCTCTTGATATTGTTCTTACCATAAATGGTTATAACTATATATTATACAGCCATGAAGACATAAATCATAACCGTTCTATATTTGCTCCAAAATCGGAGGGATATTTAAATGTACCGTAACCGTGTTTACCTTTTGTGTGATCTCTTATTCTTTCTAGGGGTCATAGTAACCAACTCACTGGCGCAAATCATTCCGCTTGGCGGCATGAATACCGGCGAAATATCAGACATGTATCATACATTAATTACACCTTCAGGCTATGCCTTTACGATATGGTTGTTCATTTACGCTTTGCTGGCAGGATTTATCGTATACCAATTTCGCCGCGTGGGCACTACCGGAACTAACGCTTCGTATCCGCATCTACATGTCTGGTTCATGTTATCCTGTTTATTTAATATTGCCTGGATTTTGCTCTGGCAATACAAATACATCACCTTATCGCTAGTTGCAATGATCCTTCTATTGATCTCACTCGCCATTCTGTATGTAAATACCCAAAAAATCGTCTTGCTAACAAAGATAGAACGATGTTTTATTATTCTACCGTTCAGTCTATACTTCGGATGGATATGCGTTGCAACACTGGTCAACATCCATGTGGTCTTATTTCAGACGGGCATTGGTGACAAATTGAACTTTAATGAAACAATAACAGCAATAATTATGCTAGTTGTTGGTGTATTAGCAGCATTTCTCATTAGCTTTCATTTCCTTGACGGTGTCCCGCCTCTTGTATTTGTCTGGGCTTATATCGCTATAGCAATAGAGCAAAGATGGCATCCAAAAGTGTACCTAACGGCCGGAACATTGTCTGTTATGCTTTTTGTATATGCACTATGGATCATCTTCATGCGCGCCACCGAACGAGATTAAAAAAAGCCAGAGCGAAGAGAACTATACTGTTCTTCATTCGCTCCAGCCCCGCACTTGAACTCCCTCTTTTATACAAGCTGCAAAAAAAGACTATTTCAAGGCGATGACTTCGATCTCTACCAGACCATCCTTAGGCAAACGAGCCACTTCAACCGCACTACGTGCTGGATATGGTTGTGCAAAGAATGATCCGTACACCTCATTTACTTTGGCGAAATCGTTCATGTCTTTCAAGTAGACCGTCGTCTTCACTACTTTATCGAGCCCACTACCCGCAGCTTCGAGAATGGCTTTGACATTGTTTAGTGATTGAGCTGTCTGCGCTTCAACACCCTCCGCAAATTGTCCTGTTTCTGGAACTAGTCCTAATTGTCCTGACGTGAATACGAGATTTCCAAACTGAACCCCTTGAGAGTAAGGGCCAATTGCCCCTGGTGCAGCTTGAGTAGAGATAACTTCTTTAGACATGTGTAATTCCACCTTATCTATAATTAATTTATTTGTTTCACTACAGCACTCTAATCTTAACATGTTTACGAAAGAGGTAAATGTAGCGTAAATGTACTGCCTATCCCTACTTTACTTTCCATTGCAATATATCCACCAAGCAGTCGAGCTAAATCTCTACTAATAGGAAGGCCAAGCCCCGTTCCTCCATATTTACGATTAATAGAACCATCCGCTTGATGAAAAGCTTCAAATATAACATTATATTTATCCTCAGGTATGCCAATTCCGGTGTCACTCACAATAAAAAGAATCTCATTCCCCTCAGTCGCTCTACGGATCTCAAGCTTAACCTGTCCCTCATGAGTGAATTTGAATGCATTAGATAACAAATTTCGTAAAATTTGCCCTATACGCTGAGCATCGGAAATAATAATATCCGGTAGTCCTTCTTCATTAATAATATCGAATTGTATTTCCTTCTGGATTGCTACGTGTTCAAAATGCATATGTAGCATCTGGGGGATCTCTGCAAGATTGACCTCTTCATGCATGATTTCAAGACGACCTGCCTCAACTTTAGATAGATCTAGGATATCATTAATTAATTGAAGTAAATCTTGTCCCGATCTATAAATAATTTGTCCGTGTTCGGCAACCTCGTTCTCTTCCCCATCGTTCTCAGAAATAATCTGAGCCAGATTAATAATACTATTTAGCGGGGTTCGCAATTCGTGGGACATATTCGCCAAAAATTCCGACTTATAACGCGATGAGAGAGAAAGTTGCTTTGCTCTCTCCTCAAGTACGATTTTCGCCTTATGTAATTCGTCAGCCTGGTTACGCAGAAGTTCATTCGCATATTTCAAATCCAAAGTTCTACGTTGATCCAATTGGAAGTCACGCAATATTAATGCAAAAACAGCGCTAAGTAAAATACTAAGGGACAGAACAGTTGGCATAATATCCAACATATACTCTTTAAAAGGAATGACACCGAAAACAGCAATATTGAGTGTGTAAAGCACATTTACCGCAAGAATAACAATGATACCCTTAATGACAAATCGATAATTACTGCGTCTAAGCCACACATTAAGTCCAGCACAGAACACACCCAATATCATAAGGTTGATAAAACCCGCAATCGATGCATCATTGATACCAAATGAAAGTCTGGCAAGTCCGATACCAAATCCAATGAATATCAGAGTTAGCGGCTGAGTATAAACAACTGTAGCAATAATAAGTGGAACAAACCGTAAGTCAAAAATAACATTGTCGTTCAATTGAAAACCAAATTTTATACAAATCCAACCTGCAAATATAATAAGTGCTACAGATAACAGATAATTCGTTCGACTAGACATCTTGGTCAGAAAATATTTATATATAACATTTGCTAAATAAGCAACCGTTATTAACATTCCTAAATTCAGAAGGAACATTTCCTCGAACCCCATGCACCCACTCCCTCGCATCGAAGAAAGGTATGAACCCTTATTTTGGTACTCTGACTTTCTAATTATATTAACATATTGAACTACTTGAAATAAAAAAAATTAAAGAATGTATTCACTTCGACGTACCAAATTGTTATTATAGAATTCGGTTGTGCATCTTAGTGTTATCTTAAGGAGTCCTTATTCTTGTACCACATTCGTCAGTCGTTTAATAAGTCTTATCTACTCGCACTCTCTCTACTAAGTTCCATTGGATTTATGAGTATTTTCTATACTGTTCTCAACACAGATCAGGGGCAAGCCCATGCACTATGGTCGCCGATAGACAATCTACTTCCCCTCCTGCCTGCAATGTCTATTCCTTATTTAGCCTGGTATCCCTACATTTTTATTGCTATGGCCTATCTTTGTCTCAAGGACCGCAAAACTTATTTTCGGACCTTGCTATCAATGAATATTAGCCTTGTGGTCTGTTATATTATTTATTACTACTTTCAAACAACCGTAATACGCCCCCCTATTAAAACAGATCGGTGGAGCACTAGATTATTATCTACTATATATAATAGAGATCAGCCCTTTAATTGTTTTCCTAGCATTCATGCGCTTCACTCCTATCTCATTATGAGGGCGGCTTGGATTTCCAAATCCTTATCATCACGTACAAAAATGATCTTCACGGCTTCATCGCTGATTATTATTGCCTCCACTCTCCTAATTAAGCAGCATGTCATCTACGATGCAGTGAGCGCTGCTCTACTTGGTGAAGCAATATTCACATTAATTGGCATCCGTAATGTGACACTACATCATGGTCCTAGAACATATAAACCATTTTTTCATTAAAATTCGTCACAATCTGGTATAAAATAACCACCCCAAATTATAGATATTGTGATATAATCAAAAATGAAAGATCACAATATTAGTATTTAAAATTCGAATTACCCTTTCAGCTCTTGAGCTCCGATCATTTAGCTCCATAAATCGGACGTGATAGAGATACCTATGTCACACTGTAAGTGATTTATTTCACATAACAGCTCCTATTTATGTGCTAAAATTCCATCGATAGCCGGTTTCTCGAGTCTTTTGACTCAAATTGTTTCGTTATTAAAATGTCTGTACATTTTAATATATATAATAACTTATTCTGGAGGTCATCAATCATGAAAAAAGCATCTATTATCCTAAGCAGTGTATTGCTGCTCGGACTTCTCGCAGGTTGTGGGTCGAACAATGAAGGAAATAAAGAAGCAAACAAAGCGACCAATGCTCCTGCACAAACAGAGAACAGCACTAATGCTCCTGCTACAGAAGGCAAGTATCAAGATGGTGTTTATTTTGCACAAGGCGAAACAGACAAAGATTCCGGTTGGCGTTCATTCGTCAAATTGACAGTGGCTGGCGGTATAATCACTGAAGCTAAATGGAACGCTACTAGTGCAACTGTACCGGTTGACAAAGTAACATACTCCGAAGAAGGCAAATATGGAATGAAAGCTGGCGGTGCTCAATCCGAATGGCACGAGCAAGCCGCTGCAGTTGAGAAATATCTACTTGATAAACAAGATCCTAAAGACATCACTTTGGATCAAGGTAAAACAGACGCTATTTCCGGCGTATCTATCCACGTTAGTGATTTCTTCACATTGGCTGATGCAGCTCTAACAGCTGGTCCTATCCAAGTTGGTCCTTACAAAGATGGTAACTACCATGCTGAAGCTGCTGCATTCGACGAGCACTCCGGTTGGAAAGAAACTGCTGACATCGTCATCGCTGCAGGTAAGATTGTTAATGTAGACTTCAGTGGCGTAAATGACAAAGGTGAAGACAAGAAACAAAACTCCATCGATGGTAAATACGGTATGAAAGCTGGCGGTGCTTCTTCCGAATGGCACGAACAAGCCGCTCTAGCTGAACAATACCTGCTTGATAAACAAGATCCAGCTTCCTTGACTTTCAATGAAGAAGGAAAAACTGATGCTATTTCTGGCGTTTCGATCAGCTTGAAATCATATTATGATCTAGCTGCTCAAGCTCTTGAACAAGCAAAATAATATTTTAACTGTTTCTCAGTTTCATGAATACCAACTTAACATAAGAAGGTGAATCTTTTGAAGAAAATAGTAGTTCTAGGCGGTGGATATGGTGGTGTTGTCACTTCCAAACACTTAGCCAAACTATTCAAAAAAGACAAAGATGTTCAAATTCAATTGATCGACCGCAACCCGTACCACACGTTGCTGACTGAATTGCATGAAGTAGCAGCCAACCGGGCTCCGGAAGATTCGATCAAAATTGAATTGAAGAAAATCTTTGCCGGACAAAAAGTCGACGTAGTCCTAGACTCTATCGACAACATTGATTTTGCAGCGAAACAACTTGTTTCCGAAAAAGCCACTTACAAATACGACTATCTGGTTATCGGTACTGGTTGTAAACCAACCTTCTTCGGTATCCCTGGGGCTGAGGAACATGCTCTAACACTGTGGTCTTATGAGGATGCTATTCGTCTCAAAGAACAAGTACGTCGCATGTTCGGCGAAGCTGCTAAAGAAAGTGATCCAATTAAACGCCGCAAAAAGCTATCCTTCGTTGTCGTAGGTGCCGGATTTACGGGTGTTGAACTCGTTGGTGAACTTGCTGAATTCCGCGATGAACTATGCAAAGAGTTCTACATTGATCCAAGTGAAGTTCGCTTGGTTGTAGCGGATATGGCTCCTAAGATTTTGCCAATCCTTCCTGACAAATTGATTGATAAGGCTGTAAAACGTCTTAACAAGATGAATGTCGAGATCGTTACAAACGCAAAAATCACAGGTGTTACTCCTAACAGCGTAACATTAGGTGATACTGAGCTTGAAGCTGACACCATTGTATGGACTGCTGGTGTTGAAGGCTCTGACCTCGTTGGTAAGCTTGATGTACAACAACAAGGACGTAAACGTATTGTTACTAACGATAAGCTGCAGAGCGTGGATCACAAAGATGTCTACATCGTAGGCGATAACATCTTCTATATTCCTGAAGGTGAAACTCGTCCGGTTCCACAAATGGTTGAGAACGCTGAGCAAGCAGGTCCGCTCATCGCTCATAACATTCATGCTGTTATTAACAATAAGCCGCAAAAATCTTATAAACCAGGTTTCCACGGAACCATGGTCTGCATCGGTAGCCGTTATGGTGTTGCCAATGTTGGACTTCCGAACAAAATGTTCATGCTTAGTGGATTCATGGCTATGGCCAGCAAACATTTGATCAACCTGTACTACTTGTTCACTGTAGCTGGATTTAGTAAAGTTTGGACTTACATGATGCATGAGTTCTTCCATGTAAACAATCGTAGAAGTTTCCTTGGTGGTCATTTCTCCAAACGTTCACCGAACTTCTGGTTACTACCACTTCGTATCTTTGTAGGTTACAAATGGTTGACAGAGGGTCTCGATAAGTTACCAAAAATTTGGAAAGATCCTTCTAACATCTTCTTGATCCCTGCATCTCCAAATGCTGGCGACGCTTTATCAGCAGCCAGTGAAGCTGCAGGTGCAGTAACATCGACTGTTGACGCTCAAACAGCGGCTTCTGCCGTAGAAAGTGCATCCACTGCTGTTACAGCACTTCCTGTTCCAGGATTTATCAAGAGTATTGTTAACGGAACAATGGACATTTTCTTCTACACGTCCGACGGTGGTTACACAAGCCTTGCAACGATCTTCCAATTTTTCATGGTATTCGCGGAAATCGCAATTGGCATAATGCTAATCGTTGGTCTGTTTACAGCAATTTCTTCCGCTGCTACTGTAGCACTTGGCATCATGATCTGGTCATCTAGCATGGCTTCCTCTGAAATGCTCTGGTACATGACAGCAGGCGTTGCCCTCATTGGCGGTTCTGGTAGCATGTTTGGTCTTGACTACTACGTGCTTCCTTGGCTCAAGAAACAATGGAAGAGAATTCCTTTGGTACGCAGATGGTATCTATACACTGAGTAGGCTGTAACTAAATAATGCATCATAAAGAGTAATGTGCGCAAAGCGCACATTACTCTAATTTTTAACCTTTATTTCAAGGATACTATAGCTGATTGCGGCACTTTACCGAAGAAGAACTTTACTTTCTTATCTCAGCACTTTATTCCTCACTCGTTCTTTCGGCTGCTAATAAAGTTTATCGAGAATCCGGTTTTGACAATTGCCGACATCGGTGTCAGGGTCCCTGCAAACCACCTGCCTCTAAGGAGTGTACCCTTATGAATATTAAGCTCGTCCATGACGCTATTCACCTATTGCAGGGCGAAATATCGCCCGAGACTGGCATTATTCTGGATCTAAAAGACGAAGACGTATTACCTATGGCCGACCTGTTATTGCGTTATGATCTACCTACAGATCGCCAAAGTCGTCTACTCTCCATTTACATTGCAATCAAGCTCGCCCTTCTACGACACAGAAGCTGTGAAGGATCTGGAGAAAACCTTACACGTAAAGTGTTGGATGGCGACTACTTATACAGCTTTTATATCGAATTATGTCTTCATTGGGAAGAATATGAACTCCTTTCTCATTTAGCTCCTGTGATTAAGCAAATGCAAATCAAAATCATCGAGGGCAACCCCGAAGATGAACGTTTATTAAAAGGTTGGGAATTATTCCTACAACTCGAGAACAACCGTAGACGAACAAGCCAAGCTATTTAGCTTAAGATCCATCCACCTATTGGGTGGTCTCCGTAGAATATGACATGAGGAGGTTCATCCATGAAGCTCGATGAAGCGTTAAACATCTCTCTTAGGGCTATAGACCGAGAGATCGAAAACATAGTCAAGTTTGATAAGGATGTTCCCCGTGCCTCGACGCTTGCCAAGAGTATTG
The DNA here is from genome assembly GCF_014639155.1 of Paenibacillus segetis. Taxonomy (NCBI): domain Bacteria; kingdom Bacillati; phylum Bacillota; class Bacilli; order Caryophanales; family Paenibacillaceae; genus Paenibacillus; species Paenibacillus segetis. The sequence goes on along the minus strand of NZ_BMFT01000005.1, from coordinate 123,912 downwards.
TTGACCTGGTTCGCTCGGGCGGCAAACGAATTCGTCCCCTAATGGTCATCGTCGGAAGCCGTTTTGGTCCTTCACCAGACAAAAGTAAGGTCTCGCGACTTGCAGCCGCGGCTGAGTTCATTCACGCCGCCTCATTAATCCATGATGACATTATTGACGACTCACCTGTCCGTCGTGGTCAGAAGGCGCTTCATGTCAAGATTGGAGTTAGCGGAGCTCTTCATGTAGGTAACTACATGTCAGCAAGAGTAATTGAGCTGGTCTCTAGTTATTCAGCTGAACGTGAACGATATGCTTACGATTTGTCATCTTTGGTTACAACTCAACTATGTCTCGGCGAGTATCAGCAATTATCTCACTTATATGATTACAACATTACTACCCAGCAATATTTAGAAAAATCGAAGAACAAGACCGCTCAGCTTATCGCCACGTGTCTAAGCATAGGTGCTAAATCAGCTGGAGCTAGTGAAGAGGTATCCTCTCTTCTATACAGTTTTGGTGAGAAGCTTGGCATGTCATTTCAAATTCGCGACGATATCCTGGATTTTACCCAGTCTTCAGATAAATTAGGTAAACCTGCGGGCAGTGATCTAAGACATGGTCAGGTAACCCTTCCCGTTCTGTATGCGCTGCAGGATCCAGAACTTGCTACTTCAATCCGCACTATCTCAGCTGATAGTTCAACCGAGGAGCTAAATGCAGTAATATCGGATATTCAGAATAGCGATGCTCTTGAGCGCGCTGAGAACCTAAGCAAGCAATACCTTGATGAAGCACAGGACATCATTGATCAACTTCAAGATTACCCCGCTCACCGTGATCTTCAGGCGTTGCTTCATTATTTTGGGGGCCGGGAAAGTTAATAGGATGAAATAATAGAGTGTTGAAGAAAACTACGCTACGCATGCCGTTTGATCTTTCGATCGCTGTTATCCTCAGATTTCTTGATTGTATTCCACTACTAGCGGTTGAAATCTGAGGATAAAGGCGAACGTGTCCACTTCTCCAGATTCAAACGGCCCGCTTCGCTAGTATCTTCAGCACTCTTTTATAAGAGAAGAAAAGATAAAAAAGGCAGGCTCACAATGGTGAGCCTGCCTTTTTGGTATGGAGATTAAGATAACAGGAAGTAGTCGGCTAAGGTACTGAATAAGATGACCATGCTGATCACTTGATTTAGATTATATGATGCAACGTTCATTACTTTACGGTTACTTGGCTTGATAATCTTATGCTCGGTCATCAGTAGAATAATTGCAATCACAATACCGATGATGTAGATCCAACTGAGGTGCCTAATCGGTATGAGTGCGATCAACAGGAGAACCATTATAAAATGTAATCCAGCTGCAATTCTTAGTCCATTCTTCAGACCAAATGCACTAGGAATGGACCAGAGTCCATGATTCTTGTCGAATTCGATATCCTGAGACCCATAGATGATATCAAAACCAGCGATCCATAGCATAACGATGGTTCCCAATATAAACGGAGTAAAAGCAAACTCTCCAGTTACAGCGAACCACGCACCGATTGGAGCCGATGCAATAGTAAAGCCAAGATACAGGTGACTTAAATAAGTAAACCGCTTCGTATAAGAATACGATGAGATCAGAAATATAGCTACTGGCGATAAGATAAGACATAGCATATTCAGCATGGACGAAGCGAGAATAAAGATGCCGTAGTTTATCACTACGAACAATAACACTTCCTTCGACTCCAATAACCGCCGTGGTAGATGTCGATGGGCGGTACGTGGATTTTTCTCGTCAAACACACGGTCTACTACACGATTAAAAGCATTTGCGCCGTTTCTAGCGCCGATAAGAGCAATCAGTCCCCACAACATGACATGCCACGACGGCCAGCCTTCAGCGGCCCATACCATCGCAATGATGGCAAAGGGCAGTGAAAACAAGGTGTGTGAGAACATAACTAACTCACCGTAAAGTTTAATTTTGTTCGTAATTTTTCTGGCTTGCTCCATCCTACTCACTCTCCTAGTTACAACGACACTGGGAACAGCGATACCGTCCACCACGCGCTTTCTTACTACTTTCTTCTTCTCGATATACTTCGTAATCAATAGATGGCTTTTTGAACTACCTATTAATTAAGCTTTCACCAATACCGACAGTGTGTCCTCTAGTGCGGTAAGCATACCTTGAATGTTTTCCTCTGTGATCACCAGAGGAGGCTGGAAGGCCAGCACGTTACGATCAACACCATTTTTACCGATGATGTATCCACGATCCTTCATCTCTTCCAGCACATCGTCAACTAGTCCTGCTCCCCTCTGAGTATCTCCCCAGCATAATTCAGCACCAACCATAAGTCCCGCTCCGCGCACTTCGCTGATTATTTCTGGATAACGATTAGCGATAGCTTGAAGGCCCTCCTGTAATTGCGCTCCGAGCTGCTCCGCCCGATCGGGTAGATTATGAGCTTCGATGTAATCTAACACCGCCAGAGCGGTAGCAGAGGAGACAGGATTGCCTCCAAATGTTGAAGCGGACGGACGATTGTAGCTTGCCGCAATTTCATCCGTAGTCGCAAAACCTGCGATTGGAATACCGCTGCCTAAAGCTTTGGCCATAGTAAGGATATCAGGTTCCGCCCCTAGGCGAGTCATCGCAAACATAGAGCCCGTTCGACCGAACCCAGTTTGTATCTCATCTGCAATGAGCAGAACGCCATACTGCTTCAAGAGCGCCTTCACTTCAGGGAAGTACCATGCTGGCGGAACGATAATTCCTGCGTTCCCCTGAATCGGCTCAGCGATCATAGCGGCGATCTCCCCGCCCTTTTGTTCCAGTACTGCCTTCAAGGCATCCAGAGAACGACGAGCGGTGACATCCGCATCTACATCCCGTTCATAAGGCCGTGGGATAAATGTAACATCCTTCTCATGTTCAAGCTGTGGATCGGTTCGCCACATTTGTATCCCCGTAACGCTCATCGTCAAGTATGTGCGTCCATGTAAACCCTGCTCCAATGCAATGAAGCCACGTCGGCCTGTATGCAAGCGTGCCAGTGTTAAGGCCCCTTCATTCGCCTCTGAGCCACTGTTCACGAAGAACGTCCGTTTGAGATCACCTGGTAGAACTCCAGCTAGTCTTTCAGCTAAATCAACGTTAGGCTGGGTCAGATAGATCGTGCAAGTATGCTGCAGCGTCTTCAACTGTTCAGCCGTTTGCTCTGCAATTTCCGGATTACAATGCCCGCTTGCCACAACAGATACTCCTGCGAAAAAATCACAATAGCATTTGCCGTCATGACCGTATAAATATTGCATTTCCCCCTTCACCAATTGCGGTGGATTCCGGTAGAAATGACTAGTACAAGGATAGAAATATTGCTGACGCTTCTGGAGAACATTCTCAGGTCCAATGTAATTATGCATACTTTTCGCTCCCTTTCCTGTTCATAGTTGTGTGAAAAACTTCACCTACCATGGTTCAAGAACTCACGATTTGGCAGGTACCAATAGAATTACAACTAGCTCCGGACAGCCTCCGCCTCTTCATTTGAGCGTTCAACTTCTTCGTTACCATGATTACCATCAAATTGAAGTGCTCCGAGTGTATAACCAGCATATACAGGGCTTAGTTCGACAAACTGCTTCCCTACCCCCAATTGATCCAATGTGGTTCTATAAGCACGTACAATGTCTCTAAGCTGCTCAGGTCTATACGTTGCGCCTTCAATACGACATACGGCCAAACCAGCGTCACTCAGTTCTTGGACCAGCGAGAGGAGATTTAATTCCTTAGCAAGCGTTAAATGACAACGACCATGAACATCACGGTACACTGGGTTTTCGCCTTTATCCGTCATCAGCACTAGCACACTGTTATCGACATAGTGATTGTCTTCTTCACCAATAGCTTCAAAAGCTTCCGTATTCTCATATAAATCATGCTCCATATACATAACAACAGGAGATCCATGAACAATAGCTTCCATCGGCACCTTAGCGTTCTCCAGCAATAAGGCAAAGTCATTTAGTGGGAGCTCCATAGACATGGTAAGGCGTTCAACTCCAAGAGAGTTATAGAGTTCTGCCGCCAATGGGTTAGATATATTTAAGTTGAAGTCCCCTACTAGAGGATAACCACTAGATGCAAACTTATGAATAGCCCCAAGATTCGTAACCAAAATACCGTCGATAGGTAAACGTTCACCGGATAACAAGGCGTCATACATTTCAAATTGTAGCTCAGTCATCATTCTTGGAAGACCCAAGTATATCTTGCTTTTCCCTTTTATTGTGCCTAGTTCTAGCAAATCGGCTTTCGAAAAAGGACGATCTGGCTCAAATACATCTCCGGACAAGTAAATGTGATTCGCGCCTTCCTCTAGGGCAACCTTGGCTTGTGCCATATTGTTCACATGCACTGACAATTCCGTTACACCTGAAGTCTTCGATTGCCGAATGCTAGTTAACTTCTCGGAGATTTTCTCTAAACGCTTCGCACTAAGTTCGCGCTCTTGCGTTGGTGTACTGAATACCTTGCCTGTACTGTAGAACTTTCCTGTTCCTTCATAACGTTTGTTAATGTACGAAAGACCTGGGCGACCAAATGCATACCCTGTGGAAAAATCGCGTTTACGATTCTCATATAGCAGGCTTGTATCTCGATTTCGCTCAAAGCCGATTGGATCGTCAATATAACGGTCTATAGCGTCTCCATAAGCATTCACAAGCATAAGAACAAAAGCAGCATCACGCATCCGACCTTCTATTTTGAAAGAGGTAATTCCTCCGTGAATTAGTTCTGGAATATGCTCATACATAAACATGTCTTTGACAGCGAGTGGATACTCTGAAGGGTAGATATAACCATCTTTCTTGATCCGATAATCCCAGCGACAAGGCTTCAGACATTTTCCTCGATTACTACTCATCCCGAATACGGATGAACTGAAATAGCAGTTAGCACCATGCACAGAGCACATATCACCATGCACAAAATACTCTAGTTCCATACCAGTCTCCGCCAATAGGTGTCTCGTCGTCATCAGATCCATCTCTCGTGACGTAACAACCCGCTTAACCCCCATCTCTTTAAGCGCCTTAACCATTTCCACGTTATGCACATTCATCATGACAGAAGAATGGACATCAAGGGACAAATTCATTTCCTTAATCAAAGCTAATATTGCGTAATCCTGAACAATTAGGCCATCCGGACCGGCTGTTTCGAGAAATTTCAAATATTCCCGCGCCTCGTCTAACTCGCCTTCACTGAGTAGATTGTTAACCGTGACATACACCTTTTTGCCTAAATCATGTGCAATTTGAACTGCTTCAACAATTTCCTCAAAAGTAAAGTTATAACCCTTTCGCATAAGACGCATATTTAAACTCGGGCCCCCGAGATATACAGCATCACAATTTGCCACAATCACTTCTTTGAAAATATCAAATGTTCCTACCGGTGCAAGTAATTCAACTTCTTTTCCATTAAAATAACGAGCCACAGCGTTTCCCCCTCTGTATCCGTAGTATGTGTCTGTGCATTAGAAACAGGATTACTTTGACTTTGTGATCAATAGATGACTTGGTTAGAACTACACATTACATGAATCTGTAAAAGGCTATTATACTGGCTAGCAGTACATAAGAAAGGACAAACAAGCTATCCCGCTTAGTCCAGTTCAATAGATGATATTCCGAGCGCGGTGCTCCGACGATATATCCTCGTGACTCCATCGAGAGAACCAATTCCTCCGCACGGCGGAACGCTCCTACTGTTACCGGGACAAGCAGAGAAACTAATAATCGGCCTTTTTCCTTCCAAGGCAATTCTTTCAGATCAGCCCCACGAGCCGCTTGTGCTTTTAGAATTTTGTGCGTCTCATCGAGAATCGTTGGAATGAATCTAAGCGCAATCCCCATCATAAGCGTTAAGCGCTCGGAAGAAATCCCTATTTTACGAAATGGCTTCAATACACCTGACAATCCCTGATTAAGCAGTCCAGGTGTTGTGGTAAATGTGAGAATCGCCGTAAAAGAGACCAATAAAGCCATTCGAAGTGCAGCGATTAACCCACTGTTCAGTCCACCGGAATATAGACGCCATGAACCTAAAGTAAGCAAAATAGTACCTTCCTTTATCGAGAGACATTGAACGATAAAGATAAATACCATAAGCATCCAAAGCGGCTTTGCCGCCTTCGCATAATATTTAAGTGGGATACGTGTTGATAGCATATAGGCTAAAGAGAAGACCACAGCGAGACCTAACGCGAGCCATGAATTGACGATAACGAGAGCAACTAGATAAAGAAACATGCCGGTTAACTTCGCCCTTGGGTCTACCTTGTGAACCCAAGAACCTGTATCAATGCTTCTCCCAAATAACAATTTGTTTCGCATTCGTTAACCGTCACCTCCCTCTGCTGCATCCCGCACACGAAGCAAACCCTCTAGCCTTGACGCCAGGGCCTCAATGGTCAAACAGGGCTCTTCTGCTTCCAGACCCAATCGCGCAGCAATCTGATTCCATAATGAAATGCATGATGGGAGGGTAAGTCCACGATCTTCAAGATTTTTCGCTTCTCGAACGATCTGTGCAGCTGATCCCTGAAAGATCTTATTTCCCTCCTGCATGACAACCCATTGATCTACATAAGGCAACATTTCTTCCATCCGGTGTGTAACGACAATCACGGTCTTTCCTTGATCTTTTTTGAGTCGGTACAATACCTCCGCCAGCTCAGCCCGGCTTTGTGGATCTAATGTTGCTGTTGGTTCATCAAGCGCAATCACATCGGGATCCATAGCTAGTATAGAAGCAATGGCAACCTTACGCATTTGACCACCACTCAAGTGAAATGGGTTCCGCGAGAGAAATGAATCGTCCAAACCAACCATAGCAAGTGCCTTACGTGCTTGTTCCTTCGCTTCCTCTAGAGAACTTCCAAAATTAAGGGGTCCGAAGCAGAGGTCCTTCTCTACCGTATCTTCAAATAACTGATGCTCAGGGAATTGAAATACTAATCCAACCCGTCGCCGTAGCTCCGTTAGTTTAGGTGCTTTTTCTCCTGCTGCCATCACAATGTCAAAGACTTGAACTTTACCTTCTGTTGGCTTCAGAATGCCGTTAAGGTGCTGCAATAATGTTGATTTTCCCGAACCTGAAGCACCGACAATCCCCACAAACTCACCATCACTCACATGCAAATCTATATTCTCAATTGCACCATGTCGCCAGAGACTCTTATCATCATAAGCATAACTTACTTGCTCGAAAGTAATGGCCATATTGCCCCATCCACCTCCCCGTCACAAGGTAAATTTGGAACCCTAATTCCTCTTCTCTCAAGTTCCTCTATCAACCGAATGTGGTAAGGAGCAATTAAGCGACAGGAATTCAATAATTCCTCGTCCCTAAATAAAGAGTTTGGGTCTAGATCAGCTGCAATGGTTCCATCACGAAGTACTATCGCTCGGTCCGACGCCATAATTTCTTCAGCATCATGCGTTATAGATACCATCGTATACTTGCCACTGCTTCTCATCTCTTGCAAAATCTTCAGTAACTCACCTCGAGCTTGCTCATCCAACATGGAAGATGCTTCATCAAAAATAATAATTGCAGGCTCCATCGCCAGAATCGCAGCTACTGCTACCCGCTGCTTCTGACCTCCTGATAGCTCAGATGGATGCTTGGATAATAAGTGCTCAATTCCTAGCTTCTGTGCATAACGGTTCACCCTAGCCACCATTTCTGTACGTGGCAAGCACTGACCTTCCAACCCAAAAGCGATGTCTTCCTCAACCGTGGCTCCGATGAATTGGTTATCTGGATTCTGGAATACCATCCCAATCCGAGGCATGATCTGCGACGCTGTCTCTCGCTGCAGTGGAGTGCCTTCTACAATAATCTTTCCGGCACTCACAGCAAGAAGCCCGCCAAGAAGCTTGGCGAGCGTCGATTTACCGCTACCGTTAGCACCAACCAGGGACACCCAGCTCCCGGAAGTTATGCTTAGTGTCACATCGCTGAGGACCGGATGCTCCGGTTCGTAGGCGAAGGAAACCTGCTGCAGATCATAGGCTAGTTCTGTTCCTTCCATGACCTCTTCCCCTTTCTTGACAGCTTACATCACTGTCACTTGCAACCATTCAGGATGACTCCGCTAGAAACCCATCAAACAATGACAGTTTAGAGAGGGCAGGTATCAAATATCTCACTGCGATACCTACTGCGATACCCGTCAGAACCCCCATAATCATAAGCATAGGTAGATAGTAGAAAATATTCATACTTTGAAAGTAGAGTGCAGCAGCCGTAAGTTGTCCAAAGTTGTGAGCAATTCCTCCGATAATACTAATTCCGATCACACTGAGTTTATTTCGTCCCACAGCTAATAGGAACCACATCGCGGCAAAGCTGAATAACGCCCCCATAATACTGAATAAGAAACTAGAAAAGGTACCGAATATAAACGCCGTCAATAGTGTCTTAAGTATAACCATCATAAATGCATCCCTAGCCCGCAGAAAATAAAGACAAGTCAGGACCATAATATTAGCAAGGCCAAGTTTCGCACCTGGCACACTCATATTAACTGGAATATACATCTCTACAAGACTTAGAACTACAGATACTGCGGCGAAGATCGCAACGATCACCGTTCTTTTTAATGCTAAGCTGGACTGCTCATTTAACGATGACATCTATGCCATCCCCTTCCCCAGGCGCCCCTTCAATTTCAACCATGAGTCGATGTGGTAGGCAAACGATAGTCCCTCCATTTCGCTCTACAAATCCAAATGTTAAACACACCTTATCTGGACAATCAGCATCGATCATTTCAATCCCATAGTCGTGAACCTTTAAAATATTATACCCAAATTCTGTTTTTACATCGATTGTCTGCTCTTCTTTTGTTAGTTCCACTGTTTTGAATAGCTTTCCATCAACCGTAATGTTAGCAACCCGGGGTTCGTTGTGATTTTTTTCACTTGGCTCAAACCACCTAGGAATTAGAAATGCCAGTGCAACGATAACGATTAACCCGATTAGTAGGATATCTCCGCGTTTCATGAGGCAAACTCCCTTATTTTTTGATTATATAAATCTTATTCATTATACATGTAACTAGGTTAACCTTCAATGCGGAACATGTGCTATTTCTCGCATTTTACTTCTTTTCACAAAATCCTCACTTCATAATACATATTATGGGTTTATCTTTCGTTTGTGAAACCTACGTCGATCTGCTAAAATCAATGTCGAAATGAAAGGGAGAAAAGAGGCTTCTATATATGAAAAAATCAAAAATAGCGATTACCCTCACCGTACTAGCATTATGTGCCAGCCTTTTAAGCGGTTGTTTTGGCAACAAGAATACGACGGAGTCTACTAATAACTCGGCTGGAAATCTGACTCAGTACGAAACACTTGAACCCATGTCTCAAACCTACTTTATATTCGATACGATCGTGAATGTGAAGATATACGATACCAGGGCAACCAAGGACAATTTAAAAGATATTGAGGATATTCTAAAAAATATCGACATGAAGATCAGCCGTAATCAAGAGACAAGTGAAATTTCCAAGGTCATCGCCAATGCTGGAATTGCACCAGTTCAAGTTTCAACAGACACTTACGACTTGGTCTCCAAAGCGCTAAGTTACGCTGAACGAACCAACGGAATGTTTGACCCCGCCATCGGAAAGCTTGTTGGTCTCTGGAATATTGGTCATGAAGGTGCACATGTCCCTGCGGTAGCAGACATCGAAGAAGCCTTGCAACGCTGTGACTACCGCAAAATTGAGATGAATGATGATAAACACGAGATATATTTGCAAGAAAAAGGGATGGATATCGATCTTGGTTCTATTGGTAAAGGTTATGCGGCCGATGTCATTTACGATTACCTAGCGGATAAAGGATTCCATAGCGCCATCATCGACCTCGGTGGCAATGTATTCGCTATGGGAAGCAAGCCTGGTGGAAAGAAATGGACAATTGGTGTCCAAGATCCTGATAAAGAAAGAGGAAATGGAATTGGTACGATTCAAGTCGAAGACAAAACGATTGTCACTTCAGGGATCTACGAGCGCTTCTTTATAGAGGACGGCAAGATGTACCAGCATATCCTCGATCCGAGAACCGGATATCCAGTCGATAACAACATCAGTAGCGTTACAATCGTAACCTCTCGTTCCACCGATGCCGATGCCTTGTCCACAACATTATTCGTGCTTGGTATTGATGAAGGACTTAAATTTATTGAGAATACGCCTGACGCTGAGGCATTGTTTATTACGAAGGATAAGAAGCTCTATGGTACTTCGGGATTCAAGGAAATGTTGAAAAAGACCAACGATAACTACACTTTTGCAAACTAGGAAAAAATACTCTATCTAGATATACGACCAACTAAACGGACGGGCTTGAGGATATATAAAGTATCCCAGCCCGTTCTTTTATATTTACTATTGACAACCAGAACGATTTTGATATATAATATAATTTGATTGATTATCCACGGTTTTAATTCCTCAACGTACAACCCTTCTATATACCGATTCCGGTATAGCATTCCTATTCTATTGACCCAAGAGTAAGAATTTGTTTTCTGATTCACACTGGCGCGGTCTTCGGAGCCGCAAGGATGAAAGAGAGGTAGGGCTTTTGTCGTTTTAGAAAGAAACAGGTTATTGTACAAGAAGGAATACCGCATGTCTTTTACGTGTACATAAAAGACAGATTATCATAACTATATTGTTTGCTCCTCCATTATTTCGGAGCAATAACAAAACGCCCCGCGATAACCCGCTGGGCGTTTTGTTATGGTTAAATACCTTTACTTATAGTTAGGTTTGAGATTGCTCTTCTCTGTCTCCGATGATGCATCGTGTAATAAATTAACACTGTGAATGCTACAATAACCGCACCGATTAAATACATACGACTATAACCTGTGGCTACGGCAATGACCCCTAGAATATATGATCCAGCTCCATAACCCGCATCGAAGAATACATAAAAGGTTCCTGTCGCCAAACCACTTCGCTGAATAGGAGCCGATTTGATAGCGATAGCTTGAAGACTGGGCACCAGAGCACCGTAACCTAGACCGATAACACCCCCGGCAGCCAAAAATGTAAACGTATTATTAGCTTGACTAAGTAGCACCATTCCAATGACGAATAATAACAGTCCGGGATATACCAGAACATGTTCACCATACCGGTCAAATAATCGTCCAGTAAATGGCCGCGAAATGAGGATCAAAGCAGCAAAGACCATGAAAAAATAACTAGCCATCGGCCCGATTCCTAGACTTTTAGCATATACCGATATGAATGTCGAAATCGCAGCGTAAGAGAACGCCAGAACAAACCCCGATAAAGAAATAGGAATCGCCTTAGGTTCAATATAGGATCTCCAGCCTTTTGTACGTTCCTCAGTTTTCTTAATGGCCATCTTAGGTATACGTATCATCATCCCAAAGACCAGGGACAGCACGGAGAACACTAGACAGCTTACAAATAAAAATGGGTACCCGAAATGAGAGGTAAAGGTCAGGCCGATAAATGGTCCAAATACCATCGCTAGACTCATGAATAGTGTGAAATAGCCAATTCCCTCCCCTTTACGTCCCTCAGGGATGAATTTGATGGCAACAGCTGAAGTACTAGTTGCAGCTACACCGAAGACCGCTCCGTGTATGACACGAAGAAAAAGTAGCGAACCTAAATTAGGTGTAACCAAATACAAGCAGCTACAAACCATAAATAATATAAGCGAAATATTGATGATCTTACGGTTGTCCCACTCATTTAGCCATTTACCCGTAAGCGGGCGGAACACAACCGCCGAGATAACGAACATTGTCGTAACCAAACCAATCCCTTGCTGGCTCCCGTTCAGTGAGTCCAACACAAAGACTGGCAGAGTAACAGCATAAATATAAAAATTAATAAAAATGAAAAAACTAGAAAAGCAAATAAACAGAAAGTTCCGACTCCACAGTGTTGTTTTATCCAATATGATCTCAGCTCTCTATGATGTAATACCGCATATCAGCGCGGGTTGTTCAAATGATCATTAATCGTGCTCAGCGCTCGGCGCAGTATTGCAATGTCTTCATCTGCTAGTGATTGAACCATATTACGCGTGAATTGGGCCTCAATTGGGAGAAGCTCCTGACTAAGTTCTCGTCCACTCTCGGTTACGAAAATGAGAAAAGATCTTCGATCTTCCCCATTAGCTCCCCTAAGAATCCAACCCTTCTTCTCCAGCTGGTCGAGTATACGGGTAACATTCGTTGGGTCCTTCTCTGTTCGACGTGACAGTTCCCTCTGAGTTATTCCATCCTCTTCAGTTAACCAGTGAAGCACGGCCCATTGCTCAGACGTAATACCAAAAGGCTGAAATTTGAGTGTCAGTTGCTGCGTCAGCTTCCGGCCAGTATTCGTAATAACATATCCCAAAGAATCCTTAATGCTCATTTAAATTCCACCTCACTTCTTGCTCTTTGCGATTCAAAAATATAAAGAATTTGTTATAGTATATAAGACAATTATATGTATAGCAACTAATTAAGTCAATAATACCCTCTTTGTTTACGAATAATAACACTCATTCCTAGTCAGAATAACGTTGTCTTTCCAAACCAGTCCAAAGGGGTGTTTTTGTATGCGTGAGGGTTTGATTCCTACTGTTCTTGGAGCTGTGGTATCCGCTTCTGCCGCATCACTGCTTGGAAGCAAGTATAAGCTTGCCGCGACGGGTGTCCTTGGTTTTGGCCTCGCACATATCGTGCTAGGCGCTATCGACCTGGTGGAACACCGGTAGTATCCGTTTGGGAGGAAATTCCGGGAAGAACACTCTTCCCGGGTATTTTATTAGCCAGTCCAATGATCATGTATGTGATGGTACTTGCTATACATGTGAACTGAGACATACTCAAGCTTCTAAGTAGCTGGCGTCGGCCCTGTTGTTAAATCCCCAATATCCTCTGAACCAAAGATAAACAACGCTATTAATATGACGATAATAACTGCCTCAGTGAAGCCTTCTCCATCGAATTCATGCATATTCATTCACCTCTTAATGAAATGGGTCATCTTCTTCCTGTCTTCTTTTTAAAAGCCGTGAACACCTCATCCAGTGTCATATCTCCATTATCATCGAGAAATTTTGTCATTTTGTCGATGTTGGGATTTCCCAAGTCGCTTAAAGTATTGAATTTTCCCACCAAACTAATAACAGTGGATGCTTCCCGGAAGAGTTCAACCGAATCCACCTTTAATTTACCTGTCAACAATAACGAAGCTACAATTACCTCTAGACTTTTATTCTTTTGGGAGGATTTTGGGGTTGAACTTTTATTATTTTGTCTCTTATTCTTGTCAAGGGGAGCCATAATTTACCCTCCCGTATCCTTAGAGTCATAATAGCCATCTTATGCTCCAAGTAAAAATTCGGTACACGACATTCAAGTATAAAAAGTTAATACCACAACAAATAAACAGGATCACCCGAAAATATGGCGAGCCTGCTTCATATTTCGCTAGTAGCTAGGCTATTTTTTTGATTACAACAAAAGTATTCACACTGTTTTGTGAGCCACCTGCTTGAGTTTGAAGTGTAACTGGGGCAGCCGAGCTATGATTTCGTAAAGTAATAAAATCACCGGCTGTTAGAGCAATTATGGATTGCCCATTGATTAGCTGAGTACCTATACCTGAACCGTATACGCTGCCTGGAACTAGAATATCATTTATAAATAATGCGAACTGGCTGGGCTCCACACACGACACTAAAAATACAACCTCATAACTACCCTGATTGGTAACTTCAATACGTGTGGTTCCAGGAACATGTGTAATTCCAGAAGTTAGAATGCCATTTGTATCAAAAATAACATCAACTTCTATCCCAACTATTCTAGCCTCTAAATTGTAAATATATCCGAACTGGGTTAACCCATAAACTAGACTCTCAGGGCCTGTGGGACCCGTCACCCCAATTGCACCTGTTACGCCTTGTTGCACCCGTCGGACCAGTTGATCCCGTCGGGCCTACTGCTCCTGTAGATCCCGCAGCATGTTCACAACCCGCATTGTAAATATCTATCACATCTACAACATCTATCGCACCGATTGATCCCACATTACCCGCTGTAGCTGCCGCCCCTGCACTACTCATAGAGCTTGTTGAACTCTTATTACCCGATGGGTCTGCTGCACTTTGCCCATTTATCACACTCGCTGTACCTACACTATTTGATGTACCTACACTATTTGCTGTACCGACAGCTTCTGCATTCCCTACGGAACCCGCTGTGCCCACGCTTCCCGAAGAAGCTACACTACCTGCTGTACCTACACTCCCCACCGTACCTACAACAGCAGCATAGCTAATAGGACCTAAATCCCCTTGAGGAACATTTACCTGTATGATTTGCTTTTTAACGACAATTTCTCGATAACAACTCTTTTTCCTAGAGGTGTAGGTTCTCTTCGAGCTTTTTTTTCTCTTCAGGGAGCAGTGACTCATTGACTTCCCCTTATAACGGCCCATTTTCCGATGAAGATGATGTGAGCTCAATGCAGACACCTCCAAGTAAGTTTGCTGTATACTACTCAATTCGTCTATTGAAGGCATGGTCATTTGTCATGTGAAAATAAATATTATTCTATAAAAAAACAAACTCAGCGGCTGAAACCGTTGAGCTTGTTGAAATAAAGAAGTTTAAACAAATCACTCACTCTTAATTGGCAAAGGTATAGCTATCATTCGTTTTGTTCAGCATTTGTTTGAAACCAGGTGAAGCATACAGCTTCTTGTCCTTAGTAATAAACAGAACTTCCGCATTGGGAATTTTCTCTACGAATTTCAACCCCTCTTCGATCCCTAGAAGGACCAGCCCTGTATCCATAGTATCCGCATCGGTCGAACGGTCTGTTACGATCGTTACACTACTAATATTATTATCAACTGGATAGCCCGTTTTTGGATTGATAATATGCGAGTAATGTTTACCATCTTCTTCGAAATAGCGTTCGTAAATACCTGCGGTCACCACCGTTTTGTCGTTTACGCGAATCGTACCAATCGGAATACCACGTTCCTGAGTGGGGTCCTGGATACCGATGTTCCATTCTTCACCGCTAGGCTTTTGGCCCATCGCAAAGACATTTCCACCCAAATCAATAATTGCGCTGTTAAACCCTTGATCCGCCAAATAATCATAAACAGCATCTGCCGCATAACCTTTTCCGTAGGAACCAAGGTCGATTTCCATACCCTTTTCCTCTAAATATATTTCATGAGTATCCTTGTTCATCTCAATCTTACGGTAGTCGCAAAGTTGTTGCATCGGAGCGACTTCTTCCTTGGAAAGAACATGAGCGCCTTCGTGACCAATATTCCACAGGGTGACGAGTCTGCCGATCGACGGATCAAGGAGACCGTTTGTTTTTTTGGCGTAATCTATCGCAATTGAGACAAGGTCAAACGTATCTGACGAAACCTGAACGGGACCTATCCCGCTATTTGCATTCACCTTGAAAATTTCACTGTCACTATTCGTACGGCTGATTTTGTTATCAATTTCTTTGAGGAGATCTTCGATTTCTGTTAAATTTTGCTTGGTCGCCCGAGAATCATAAATAGATACATTCACAATCGTATCAAAAATAAAAAAGGTTCCCTTCATTGGATCAACCGACTTATTCTGTGTCTGTTGCTCACTTGTATCTGGTTCTGCTACATTACCGGAATTGCCGCAGCCCCCGAGGAGAGTACTAATCATCAATATAGCCACCAGTAGGATTGCCGCTTTGTTTCTATTCATAAATGCGCCTCATTTCTCTCTATCATTTTCGCCATTGATTGTAGCAGAAAAGAAGCTACACTAAATGTGTAAAATTTCACGTTCTTAAGTGACAACCTATAATAAAACACTATAATTTTCTATTCCAATCCGGTATCATGTGTACAAATGATCTTATTTGGTGAAATCGAAGGAGTTGATATTGTTGATCCAACAACGAAATATTGCTATGGCTATCCTTTTTACTTTTATCACTTGTGGCATCTACGGTATTTATTGGATGTACAAAATATTTGATGAATCGAGAATTATTAGTCGCGATCCTGACGGTAGTGCAGGACTAGATTTGTTGTTAACGATTGTGACTTGCGGCTTGTATGGATTCTTTGCGATCTACAAAGCAAGTTCTCGCTTGTACGAAGCGGATGTAGCTCGTGGAAATACATATGCTAATGATGATTCTGTATTGCTCACCATTCTGTATGCTTTTGCTTCCATTATTTCTGTAGCGATTATCCAGTCAAAAATCAATAAGTTCTTGTATTAATTGATTATTGTATGTTGAATGCTATGAAACAATTGGACAGGAAACGACTCCTCCCGATGCTCATCTTTGGCGTAGTTGGTCTCTTAAGTATGGCTGCGAATGTCTTGTTTCAAAAAAGTATTTGCCTCTTCACAAATGTATTTGGCATTCCCAGTCCTGCTTGTGGGATGACCAGAGCCTATATGAGTCTACTGCAAGGAGATATTAGAGCAGCATGGATCTATCATCCATTATTCCTCATGCCCATATTAATATGTGTACTGGCATTGTGTAAGAAATTAAGTCAACCTATTATTATTCTGTTCACTATTTTGCTGTTAGTGGTGTGGATTTTGCGATTAATTTTTATACTTCCGCATAACATCGAACCGATGGTGTATAATTCTCATGCATTAATCCCGACCCTTCTATCTATTGTGAAACACTGGATTGGGTGGGTGTAATACCATAAAAAAGCACGGGATCCTCAAATTTGAGATTCCGTGCTTTTCAAAACTATTTTATAGTTCTATAAACACACTATTTAAAAAACCAAGAACATGACTGGAAGATTCGCCGTTTTTTACAGTAAATACAGAAAAAATAACGTAATTATGACGTGTTGTTACAGCCTCAATAACGGACTTTCCTAGCGAATTGGCGATCCCTTTGAATAGTCCCACATCATTAGTATCTGTAACTTTGTTTATTACATGTTCGCTATAATTCTCCATTGACGGGTTAGTTACCGCTAGTAGTATGACAACCAGTAGCAAAATGATGATCGTACCATTACGTGCTCCTGTACCATTCCTAGAAATATCGATCTCCCCCTAAAGTAATATACCTCATTATATCTTTAATTGGGATAAACTGTATATGTAAATGGACCCGTGGTAAATAGTGCGGTAGTTATATCGAACTTTACTATTACAAGTAATAAAAGAAAAACCCCCTACTTATTATCGTAGGAGGCTTCGTATAATGCCAACACATACCCATTTATTAGTCAGGAAAGCGTTCAACGTTGATATTGTGGAGTTTAGCAGGAAGATGCTGGTGAAGGGAATTGAACCCCCGGCCTACGCATTACGAGTGCGTTGCTCTACCCCTGAGCTACACCAGCATGGTACTCTTTTTTGTGAAACAAAAACTATTATACAACGCTCAGAGAATTTTGCAAGTATAAAAACACCTATAATTTCTCACGTACAGAACGTAGCTTTTGCTCGGAAGAGCTGACTTTATCACGACGATCATCTATCTTAATCGAGGTCGATACCCGCTGAGCATCGGACTGGAAAGGAGCTTCATGGATCGCCCGTATCGCGGCGAACACATTGTCGAGTGGACCTTCAATAATTGTACTCATCGATGTTAATTGATACTGTATACCTTCCTGTTTCTCCAATACTCGCTGAAGTTCAGCTACATAAGGACTAAGGCTAGTACTTCCCGTTCCGATTGGAATGACCGTAACCTCTGCAATTGCCATTGTATTACCTCCTCATTTTATTTCTCCTTCCTCTATTGTAACCACTCCGCAGTTGCAATAAAAGTTCACAATTTTTTTTGAACCCCGCGCGCCGCATCATGAAGCCAATCCTTCATTTTTGTCTCTATATCTTATGACTCATTTTGTAAAATCACCGTTTACAAACACAATATATTGGGTTACCATAATTAAAACACAACCAAATATAGTGTAAACAGGTGATCCGGCGGAAAATTGCCGCTGGTGCTTAAAAGGGAAGTGTGGTGCAATTCCGCTGCGGTCCCGCCACTGTAATCGGAAGCTTAGAGATTCGGTTTTATCTCCAAACATTTTGCCGACACAAAGCCACTGCTGATCAATTTGATCCTGCGGGAAGGCGTTGGCGAATATTCCGTAAGCCAGGAGACCTGCCTGTTTAGACGACACCGATACAGTCCTGCGAGGTTCGGGTAGGTGTCCGCTTGCTGCTTACATACAGCTTACTTTGAATCGCCTTTTATGGCTTTTCTTGAGACGCATTCGGGCATTTCCAACCTTGCCAGGGTTGGGAATGCTTTTTGTATGATATCAATGTCTAGTTTTTAGGGAGGAGAACTTTGAAATGGCATTGTTAAACCCCATCTATACCGACCGTGAGGTCATGCTTGATGAAGTAATTACCCTTGGCGAGGAAATCGTTGAGAGTCGCAATCTTGAGGTACTACGCGAGAACGCTAACCTGAATGGAGAAAGTTTCTCCGGTAAAATGAGCAAATTCGGTAGTGAATATGCGAAGTGGTATGCAGAACACTTTGTTATGCCGAAAAGACTAGTACAATCCATTAAAGATAATATCGTCTATGTACATGATCTTGATCAATATGCGATCGGTACAACAAACTGTATTTTTATCCCCTTCGATAAATTGCTTCGTGAAGGCTTCAATACCGGCAACGGAAGTGTACGTCCACCCAACTCTATTATGACAGCTATGGCTTTGGTGGCTATTATTTTTCAATCTCAGCAAAATTCGCAATATGGCGGAGTTTCGGCCAATAAGATTGATTTTGACCTAGCTCCTTATGTAAGAAAGACATTTTCTAAGAACCTTATCAAAGGTTTAGAGTACTTCGAAGAGGGCGACTTAGATTCTACTAATGTAGGAGAAATATCAATGAGTCGCAGCGATCTGCAGGAACTCTATCCAAAAGCATTTAAATTTGCAACTAAAGAAACAAAGAGTGAAACACTCCAAGCTGCGGAGAGTCTCATTCATAATCTAAATACAATGTCGAGTCGTGCAGGTGGACAAATTCCTTTTACCAGCATCAACTACGGCACCGATACTTCACCTGAAGGTCAACTCGTCATCGACTCCCTGCTAACAGCAACGATGCGCGGATTGGGTAACGGCGAGACACCGATTTTCCCCATACAAATTTTTAAATGCAAACAAGGGGTTAACCAAGCACCAGATGAACCCAACTATTCATTATTCTTAAAGGCAGCGGAGTGTTCCGCAAAACGACTTTATCCTAATTTTGCAAACCTAGATGCACCGCTGAACTTGATGTATTACAAAGCAGGTGATCCTGATACGGAATTTGCAACGATGGGATGCCGTACTCGAGTACTTAGCGACCGGTTTGGACGTAATCATTTATCAGGTAAAGGAAATCTTTCCTTCAATACTATGAATCTCGTCAAACTAGGATTAGAGCATGGTATCGTACTTGGTCAACGTAAGGTAGCAGACGAACGCGGTTTTTATCGCGAGCTTGATCTTTATCTAGATATTGCACTAGAGGGGCTTCTACATAGGTTTAATATCCAGAAAGCTCAAAAAGCCAAAGCCTCTGACTTCATGATGCGTGAAGGCGTGTGGGAAGGTGGCGAACATCTTCATCCAGAAGAGCCTGTAGGCGACCTCCTTAAGCATGGTAGTCTATCTATTGGATTCATCGGACTTGCAGAATGTATGAAAGCTATGTACGGTAAGCACCATGGGGAAGATAGCAATGTATACAATAAAGCTTATGAATTGATCTCCTATATGCGCAATTATTGCGACCGTCAGAGCGAACGCCACAATCTGAACATTACGCTATTTGCTACACCGGCAGAAGGCCTGTCCGGAAAGTTCACTAAGCGGGATAAAGCAACCTACGGTGCAATCGCAGGAGTAACAGATCGTGAATATTACACCAATTCTTTTCATATTCCAGTCTACTACTCTATTAGCGCTGCCAAGAAGATTGAACTAGAGTCCGCATTCCACGGCCTGTGCAATGCTGGAGCCATTTCATATATCGAATTAAATGGTAACGCTCGGAGTAATCCAGCAGCGTTTCTGCAAATCATTCAATATGCACTATCGCAACAGGTTAGCTATTTCAGCATCAATCATCCGATTGATCGCTGCTCCGCTTGTGGTTTTGAGGGAATTATTGGAGCAACTTGCCCATCATGTAACAGTCATGAGAACGACGTTCATATCCGTCGTCTACGCCGTGTTACTGGATACTTAACCGGAGATTATCAAACGCGTTTTAACGCCGCCAAACAAGCGGAAGTACGTGATCGATTGAAACATAACACATGAATATTTGCGGCTACTATCCGGAATCAATTAATGAAGGTGAAGGCCTGAGAGCCTCCATCTTCATTAGCGGATGTCGCCATTTCTGCAAGGGCTGCTTCAGTCCCGCCACCTGGAATTTTAATTATGGTGATCCCTTCACGAAGGAACGGGAAGCGGAGATTATTGACGACATCAAGAACAATCCCTTATTAAGCGGGCTTACGATTCTCGGAGGAGATCCCTTCTTCTCTGCAGCAGAGGTTAGCGCATTCATCGACCGCCTTCGGCAACAAGTAGGTCCAATATCGATTTGGATCTATAGCGGTTATACTTTTGAGGAAATAACTGAGAACCCTGAATCACCGGAATACGAATTACTTCGGCGTTGTCAGGTACTCGTAGATGGAAGGTTTGTTGAAGAATTACGAGATCCCTCTCTACGCTATTGCGGCAGTTCCAATCAACGATTGATTGATATTACACAGAGCCTAATACTTGGAAAGGTTTCTATATGGCAGCCAACTTTCTCTTTCTAGCGATTCAAAATTCTAGTATAATTGTTTTTCTATGATACTTTTAAGCTTTAGTAACTATTGACCATCAGGCGCTTCTTCATTGGCGCTTCTTTTTACAAGAAATACCTCAAATTTGAAATGTGAAGTTTTGGAGAAACATCTCTAACACACTTTTGATTTCATTATCCCATACCCCATACCCCGAAAGTGAGGATCTATCATGCCATCATTCGTAACCAAACCAAATAACCGCCAGCTTGCGTTCGATCAAGAACGTCTTGGTCTTTATGCTGACCGCATTCTGGAAGGATTAAATAAACTCGACAAGGAACGCCTACTGCGTGGTGTTAATGCCAAACTAAGACGTGATACAGTAACAGGCGAAGAGATTAGTAGTGCTTTTACCATGTCATCGCTAGAGCTTGTTACCAAGGAAGAGCCCGAATGGAAATTCGCCGCAGCTCGTTCCCTACTCACTTCTCTCTATAAAAAAGCAGCGGTTCATCGCCGTTACAAAGCTTATCCTGAGGAGCCTTATGGGTCATTCCATCACCTTATCGTGGACTTGTGCAAAACCGGAATTTATCGGGAAGAATTGTTAGAGTGCTACACGAAAGAGCAAATTGAAGAGTTAGGCGAAACGATTGATCCTTCTCGTGATTTGCTATTTGATTACATCGGACTGTTAACACTCACGGAACGTTATCTCGCGACGGACTTCGATGGCCGGACAATGGAATTACCACAAGAACGTTATATGGTTATTGCGATGTATCTCATGCACAAAGAACCTGCGGACAAGCGTCTTGATCTGGTCAAAGAAGCGTACTGGGCGATGAGTAACATCTACATGACAGCCGCTACTCCAACCATGTCTAACGCTGGTAAAAAAGTTGCTGGGCAACTCTCCAGTTGCTTCATCGATACAGTAGATGACTCACTCGAGGGAATCTTTGATTCCAATACCGACGTAGCTCGTCTCAGCAAAATGGGTGGCGGTATCGGCGTCTACCTGGGTAAGGTTCGGGCTCGCGGATCAGATATCCGCGGTCATAAGAATACCAGCTCCGGCGTCATTCCTTGGATCCGTCAACTTAACAATACCGCTGTCAGTGTAGATCAACTTGGTACACGTAAAGGTGCGATTGCCGTCTATTTGGATGTGTTCCATAAAGATATTCTCGCCTTCCTTGATCTTAAGCTTAACAATGGCGACGAGCGGATGCGTGCGCATGACGTATTCCACGGTGTCTGCATCCCGGACATCTTCATGGAAGCAGTGGAAGCACGTGGGGAATGGAATCTGTTCTGCCCTCATGAAGTAAGAAAAACTATGGGATGGAAAGATGCTAACGGACGCCCTCTGGGCTTAGAAGACTTTTACGATGCACAATTAGGCCAAGGCCAGTTCCGTGAAAAATATGAGGAAGCAGTAAATCACCCGACTCTATCACGGATTACGATGCCAGCTATTGATATTATGAAACGAATCATGAAGTCGCAGCTCGAAACGGGCACGCCTTACATGTTCTATAGAGATACTGTTAACCGGGCTAACCCTAACCGCACACACGGTATGATTTATTCATCGAACCTATGTACGGAAATTATGCAGAACCAATCACCAACCGTTATTGAATCTGAAGAGCTTGTTACCAAGGACGGACAAACTCGGATTGTTATTTCCAAAGTACCAGGTGATTTCGTTGTATGTAACCTGAATTCAATCCACCTAGCTCGGGCTGTACCGGCAGGAGTTCTAGACCGGCTCGTTCCTATTCAGACACGTATGCTCGACAATGTAATCGACATCAACAATATCGATGTATTACAAGCTCAATATACGAACAGCCAATACCGCGCGATCGGACTCGGAACCTTTGGTTTACACCATTTGCTTGCCCTTGAAGGCATCAAATGGGAATCTAACGAAGCTGTTGCATACAATGATGCACTATATGAGAAAATCAACTACCTTCTCGTCAAATCAAGTATGGAATTGGCCAAAGAAAAAGGCCGCTATCCTAAGTTCGCCGGCTCCGATTGGGAGAACGGAAACTATTTCACTTACCGTAACTACACGGATGGTACACGTGAAGGAAAATATGTAACGACCGCGCAATGGCAAGAGCTACAAACAGAGGTTGCCGAAAACGGTGTCCGTAATGCTTGGATGTTCGCTATCGCACCAAATGGGTCCACTTCAATCATTGCCGGATCCACTGCAAGTATTGATCCATTGTACGAACTTCTCTCCTATGAAGAGAAAACGACTTACAAAATTGCTAACCCAGCTCCAGACTTGTCTGAGAAAACGATCTGGTACTATAAAACAGCGTTTATGATCGACCAAAACTGGTCTATCGAAATGGCTGGTGCCCGTCAGCGTCACGTTGATCAGGCCCAAAGCTTCAACTTATATGTACGCCCTGACATCAAGGCCACAGAATTCCTAGATCTTCATATTCATGCCTGGAAGGCCGGCCTAAAATCAACCTATTACGTGCGTAGCCGCGCGTTGACGATTGAGGAATGTGAGAGTTGCGCATCCTAAGGCGTCTCATCCCACCCAAACCCTCCCTTACCGTAAGGGAGGGCTCCAAGGGCCTGCCGCCCTTTGGAATCCCGCTTTAAGTAACGTGTGAGGTAGAGAGGCGCTCCTGCTCGCTGTCCCCTTCGGGGATGCGCTTTTGGTTTGTGCATGGCACGCTTTTCCCCCTTCGGGTACGTCTCACTTTTGATGCACCCGGGTTACCAGGAAAAACACGTTGCAGGCACTGCTACTTCTGTGCTCGCCCGAGTTAAGCTATGTGCAATGAGCCGCTTGTCGCCCATATGGGCACGCTCTACTTTTAGGCGCTCCTGCATGAAATGCGGGTGCGTCCTGCTACTTGGGAGCTACTTAGTGGATACTTCGTGCTATGAGCCGCTCTCCCTTCGGGATACGCTTAGGGTGGATCAGGGCCTACATGGACTGCTTGCCTACCCACTTTTCGATACTTCGTGCTTGGAGGCGCTCTCCCTACGGGATACGCTTACGGTGGGTTGAAATGCTGCACGTAGCGAAGGGGACGGAATTGTTCTGAAGAAGCGAAGCGTTCGCCTTTGTCCTCAGATTTCTACCACTGTAGTATAAAATCAGGAAATCTGAGGACAACAGCGATCGGAAGAATAATCCGTCAACGTAGCGGTCATCCACACTTCTTTTTAAAGAACATTTCGCTATCGTAGGCTATCGAAATTTATATATATCAACTTCAAGGAGATGAAGATTCATGCAAATGCAAACGATTTTTAATACCGAAGCACCGAATAAATCTACTCGTATTATCGGCGGCGAATGCTCGGGTATCCTCAACTGGAACGATATTCGCATGCCGCATATGTATAAACTATACAAAGTTCTACTGCTCAACCACTGGATCGCAGACGAAATTCCGATGTCCAAAGATGCGCAGCAATTTAGACAACTTGATCCAGAAGAACAACGGACGTTCAAGATCAATATTTCACTGCTTGCTGTACTGGATTCAATGCAAACAATGTTCGTCGGTGACGTGAAACGGTATTTCACGGATTCCTCGTTAGAGGCTATCTCGGCGATTATCGGGCAACAAGAGGTCGTTCATAACCAATCCTACTCCTATGTGTTGTCCTCTATCGTATCTGATCAAGAACAGAAAGAGATTTTTGAGTATTGGAAGCATGATCCGGTCCTACTAGAACGCAACAAATTTATCTCGGATATTTATCAGAATTTCCGTGACGATGCGACGCCACAAACGTTCTTCGAATCACTGGTTGCTGATTTGATTCTTGAAGGGATTTTCTTCTACAGTACATTCGCCTTCTTCTACAATCTGGCACGTGATCAGAAAATGATGGGTACGAGCCAAATGATCTCTTATATCCAACGTGATGAGAACCAGCACTGCTATTTCTTTGCTGAAGTGTTCAAACAGCTGCTTGCTGACTATCCTGAACTCAACACAGAAGAAAATATCAAATATACGTACCGTACAATTGACCGTGCCGTGGAGCTTGAAACAAACTGGGCTCACTACACGCTTAAGGAAGTACGCGGTATTGACCTAAATGAGTTGTCCGATTACATCAAGTACACAGCGAACAAACGATTAACACTAATGGGATTGGAAAAAGCTTATGTAGGCGTGGACGTCAACTGTATGCCTTGGATCAAACCTTTCTCAGATGATGCCCTCAATGCAACAAAGACCGACTTCTTCGAAGCGAAATCTCGCAACTACGGTAAAGTCGGAGACGATAACGGGTTTGATGATTTGTAATTGAATACGATAGTGAACAAAAAACCTTGAACCGGCGTTCTCTAGCCATTCAAGGTTTTTTTGTGATTTATAATAATGTGAATGTATAGTTCCTGTGGTTATAATTTAATAACAGACTTACAAAAGATGGGATGATTGAAATGAAAAAACATGCAATATCAATATCATTTGTAATTATATTCATCGCTCTTATTGCAGTCCTTTTTTATAATCAATCGCAAATTCGCCAAGTCCCATCAGTCTATACCTTCGATATTGAAACGGAAGATTTCTACATTAAGGATATCGAATTTGTTGTTATGCCTCACTCTTTATATGTAACGAAGCAATATTTAGAAGTCATTGGAGAAGATAAGATATTTGATGGTATTAGTTATGGCCTATCAATAGGTGAAAATAGGATTGTTTCATTGAGCCAAGCGGACGATCCATTTCATTTACCCGATACCGCGAATAGCAAAATATATTTCAACACCAATAATTTATTTAAAAATATGCAAGTTAGCAAGAGCGATACAATTAAAGTGGAGATCCATTACAAAGTAAATGGTGAATCCAAAGATATCGTTGGAGAAATCAAATTGAGCGATGTAGTGAAGCCATTTACCTTAACTGGAGATAAAACACCAATACGCCTTTCATAAAACCTGAGCTTATTCAGCCCCAATTCCCTGATACAGCCCACTATAGAATCCCTGCTGCTGCAATAGTTCATCATGTGAACCTTGTTCGATTAAACGTCCTTCTTTCAGAACGAGGATACGATCTGCTTTTCGTATCGTATTCAGCCGATGTGCAATAACAAAGCTTGTTCTTCCCTCCATCAGTCGTTCCAGACCCTCTTGAATCTTGATTTCAGTTACGGTATCGATACTGCTCGTCGCTTCATCTAATACAAGAATCGAGGGATTTGCTAGGATGGCACGTGCGATAGCGAGTAATTGCTTCTGCCCTTGGCTGATCCCAGTTCCTCCCGTCTCCAGCACTTTATCGTAACCACCTTGCAGACGGTTAATGAATGAATGAGCATTTGCAAGCTTAGATGCTGCCTCCACCTCTTCATCGGTAGCATCCAATCTGCCGAAACGAATATTTTCCCTGATAGTCCCCTTAAATAGAAAAGAATCCTGCAATACAAACGCCATTTGAGAACGTAGACTCTCTCTGCGGATCGTTGTTATATCTCGTCCATCTATCGTAATGGTCCCCTGACCTGGATTATAGAATCGCGATAGTAACTGAATCAGTGTTGTTTTACCCGCTCCTGTAGGCCCTACTAATGCGATCATTTCACCGGGCCTCGCTTCAAAGCTGATATCCTCCAACGTCTCTTCTTCCTCATCTTCATCATAGGAAAAGGAAACTCTCGAGAAGACAACGGATCCGTCTACATGATCCAGCTTAACCGCATCCGTATCGCTTTTCTCTTCGACTTCCTCATCCATAACTTCGAATACCCGTTCGGCGCCTGCTATAGCTGATAGTAATGTGTTCCATTGATTAGCCAAATCGTTAAGCGGTCTGGTGAACTGCCTTGCATATTCTACAAATACGATAATAACTCCAACCGTAATCGCACCATTGATCGCCAAAATACCACCAACACCGGCCACAACGGCAAAACTTAAATTGTTAAGAGCATTCATTAGCTTCGGAATAAAACCCGAGAATGTCTGAGCCCAAAATCCAGATTGGCGAATCGCTACATTTCTTTCCTTGAATTCCCTAATGACCCGCTGTTCCTGAGAAAAAGCCTGGATAATCACTTGCCCGGACAATGTCTCTTCAATATATCCATTCAAATCCCCTAGGTTCTTCTGTCGTTGCTTGAAAAGTGGACCCGTTCGCCGTGATATCCAGCGCATTCCAAGAAACATAAGTGGCACAATGAGAAAGGTTAATAGCGTTAATAATGGACTAAGATATAGCATGACAACCAGTGTCCCCACCAATGTAAGTACACTGGAGAAGATCTGTATCGCTGAGCTATTAAGGGTGGAACTGACATTTTCAATATCATTGGTTAACCGGCTCATAATCTCGCCCTGCTGTCTTTTACCGTAAAAAGGGATCGGAAGCTGATGAAGATGACGGAACAGGTCCAGCCTCATCCGGTATACCGTCTCTTGGGAGATCTCGATCATCCAGATATTTTGCAGCCACGAAGTAAGAGAGAAGCCAACATACGACAAGCCTAAGCCTGACAGAAATAGAATCCACGCCGTATCTTCGCCGCCTTCTAGAAAGTCATCGACTGCCACTCCAACTAGGTAAGGCCCCAGTAATGAAAGTGCTGAGCTAAGGAGTACCATGAGCAGTACTAGCGTTAGTTTCGCTTTGCGGAGGGCTAGATATCTCCAGATTCGGCCGAGGGTCCCAGACCAGTCCTTGGCCTTTGCTGTCGGTTTGCGTCCAGTAGGGTTGCCCTGCTGGCGATCTAACTTGGGAAATTTATGCCTAAAAGGTTCAGAGAAGGTCTTGAACATTGCTTGCTTCCGCCTCCTTCCCATACTGAGATTCATAGATTTTCCGGTATAATGTCGACCTAACCAATAACTCTTCATGCTTACCGCTGGTAAGCAAACAGCCTTCATCAAGCAGCAAGATATGATCAGCTGCCGTGGTTGAACTGATTTTTTGGGTAATCAGGAATGTCGTACAAGATAATTCGGTCAGTGCTTCCAGTAGCGCAGCTTCCGTTCGTACATCTAGAGCACTTGTGCAATCATCCAAGATTAGAATAGAAGGCTGACGGATAAGGGCTCTGGCAATGGACAAGCGTTGCTTCTGCCCACCAGATAGGTTAACGCCACGTTGTCCTAACATCGTGTCATAGCCATGTGTCAATGACTCGATCGTATCGTGAATTTGTGCCCGTTTTGCAGCCTCTTGGATCTCTTCCAGACTAGCATCCTCTCGTCCCCAGGCAATGTTCTCCCTTATCGAGCCTGTAAACAGCATCACTTCCTGAGGAACATAGCCAATCGCGTTCCGAAGTTGTGAACTCGGAATCTCACAAATGTCCGTTCCATCGATACGGATGATACCACTTGTCGGATCATATAAACGTGGGATAAGCCTTATGAGTGACGATTTCCCTGACCCAGTTGCGCCCATAATCGCAATTCGTTGACCTGGGAGTGCTGTAAAGGAAATATCATCTAATACACTAATATCGCTTTCAGGATACCGGAATCCAACCCCTTCGAATTCTACCTTTCCAGCAATTGCTGCATGACGATTTCCCATATCTAGCCCATGATCAGAATGCTTATCGACCTGAATCGTATCTGTATCTGTATCTTGCATCATAAATACTTCTTGAACCCGATCCTTTGAAGCAGATGCACGAGAGTAGGAGGTCATAATCCAGGAGAGTGACGATAAAGCTCCAAGTGTGCGTAGTGTATAGTTAAGTATAGCAACAACCTCACCCATCGTCGCTTGCCCTGTCCCGATATCCTTCCGACCGAACCATAATATCGCAATTACTCCGGCGTTCATCATAAGTAGAACAAAAGGCATCATCGTCTCTGTTAAACGTATAGCAGATACCGTCGCCTTCATTAATTCCTTACTATGTTTCTCGAATCGTTTGATCTCATGACTCATTCGTACGAAGACACGGATCAATCTCATCCCCGTCAAATTCTCCTGAATGACCCCATTGACCGTATCTACCCTTTGCTGAACCTTCTTGAATAATCGGGAAGCTAACTTCATCATCAAGATGACAAATATAAATAATAATGGAACCGTTACAGTTAACAACAATCCAAGCTTCACATTAACGTATAAGGCCATAATCATACTTCCAAATACGACGAGCGGTACCCGCGTGGCAAAACGCAAACTCATGAACACCATATCCTGAAGCTGCGTAATATCCCCGGTCAGACGGGTAATGAGTGACGAAGTCTCAAACCTATTAAATACGCTATAAGTGAAAGATTGTACCTTATCATATAGCTTATCTCTTAGATCATAACCAAAGCCCTGACTTGCATGAGACGCAAAGAAGGAGCTAGCAATCCCCGCCCCAAAGGCAAGGATTGCGCTCCCCACTAATACTCCACCCCACAGCCAAACCACAGACAAGTTCTCCTCACGGATCCCATGGTCGATGATTTTAGAAATAAGCAGCGGTTGAAGCAACTCTACCGACAGCTCGATCAACATCATACATAACGCAGAAATCGCCGCAATCCGATATTTTTTCAGAAAAGTTAAAATCATTGCCATAAGTAATCCTCCGGGTCAAATAGCTATTCAACAGATTTTAATGCTTCAATCATATCGATATGCTTCAGTTTGTAATGCATGGTTACCATCACAATGCCTGAGAACAGCAAAGTTAGTACAGCCGCATATCCAAAACTTAACCAATTAATGTTCGGGCTGAACATCATAATATCAAGTTCTGCTGTATGAAGCACGAATCGGTGTAATAGTATTCCTAAGAAGCTGCCCCCAATAATCCCAAGGAAGCTCAGAATAATGTTCTCACGATAGATATACATCGTTACTTCTTTGTCGTAGAAGCCTAGTACCTTAATCGTAGACAATTCGCGAATCCGTTCAGACACATTGATATTAGTTAAGTTATAGAGCACGACAAATGCTAATGCCGCAGCTGATATGATGAGCACCAGCATGACCACATCCATACTTTTCATCGTGTCTTTAAAGGCATCTCCCACTCCACTAGAGAAACTTACGATTCCTACACGCTCATTATTGGTCAATTTCTCACCAAAAGCATTTTCCCAAGTCTGGCTTGTATCGCTATAGTTAATCAGTTGCGCGTTGTAGTTAGGTACCTTTCCGAAGATTTCTTCATAATATTCTGGCAACATATAAATATAGTGCATGGAGTAATTTTCAGTTATGCCCGTCACCTTGAGTTTGAAGAGTTCATTATCCGTATTTCGTACGGTCAGAATACTTCCCGGCTCCAGTCCATACAGCTTCGCCAGCTTCTCTGTAACGATCGCACCTTGTTGGGACAATTGCTCACGTTCACCCGATTTACGATCCTGTAGTGATACAAATTCATTCAATTGACTGGCTGCCTCAGGTATGAATAGAGTTACATCCTGATTATTGACTCCCTTTGCGATCGTTGTCATGCTATCCATCGCTACGTTTAACGTTCCCGTAATTTCAGGGATTTCCGCAATCAAATTGTCATAGTCTTGCTTTAACCTTCCACTCTCATCTTTGTCGTCATTAAAAGCGACCAAAGCATTGTATTTCATAATTTGACCATACTGAAGTGGGGCGATATCTCCAATTGAATCCTTCAATCCAAAACCTGTTAGAATCAAGGCCGTACATCCCGCAACCCCAATTACGGTCATAAACATCCGTTGTTTATATCTGAATAAATTACGTGCAGTGACCTTGCCAATGAAGCCTAGACGTTTCCAAATGAAAGGGATTCGCTCTAACATTATCCGTTGTCCACTCTTTGGAGCTCTCGGCCGCATCAACACGGAGGCATTGCTGCGCAGTTCGACTCTTGTAGCAATAATCGCTGTCATCGTTGTACAGATTAGAGCAACTACAATAGACAAGATGCTATAGCTTGCATAGTAACTAATCCGTACTTTAGGTAAATTGTATATAGTTCCATACGCGTTGAAAATAATATTTGGAAAAACGGTAAATCCGACGATCAGCCCCGCGATAGATGCAACAAGGCTTGCTAGCGTACCATAAACTAGGAATTTCTTCATTATATCCAAATTACCGTACCCAAGCGCTTTAAAGGTACCAATCTGTAACCGGTGTTCTTCTACCATTCGCGTCATCGTTGTCAAACTAACCAAAGCCGCGATGAGGAA
Organism: Paenibacillus segetis; assembly: GCF_014639155.1. NCBI lineage: Bacteria > Bacillati > Bacillota > Bacilli > Caryophanales > Paenibacillaceae > Paenibacillus > Paenibacillus segetis. Next base: position 92,844 of record NZ_BMFT01000005.1, on the reverse strand, counting down.
GAAGAAGACAGGAAATGCCGTTGCAATTGAAGCTAACCGCTCTGCATTATCACTGTATTCGTTATAACCAGTGTTACTGCTGCGATCCAGCACATAATATTTAGGCACTTCTAATTCATTTAATTCCTTCTGCCCTTTGGCTATATCGTCCTCCGCTTTCGCTATGTCAATGTCTGCCTTTTGCTTCTCAGCTTTATAATCTGACATCCCTTGATCATAATCGGCCTGTCCTTGATCAAGCTCCTTCTTTGCTTTGGCTAAACTTTCTATACCTTCTTGTTTGCTCTGATCCAGCTTAGTCAGCCCTGCTGTGTATTCTACCTCACCTTGAGCAAGCTTGCGTTCAGCTGCAGCTAACTTGTTCTTACCCTCATTAATTACTTTCTGCTTCGCGTTAATCTCAGCCTGAGCATCCTGAAGCTGTTTCTCCCCTTGAGTTAAGCCTTGATCAAATGTGGAGAGGGCATTCTTCAGCGTATTCACGTCAACGCTACCATTCATGAAGCCTGCAACTGCCCCTCCTAACTGAGGATCTGCAGCTTCTGCTCCAGCAATTAACTGCTGCTTCTGCTCTGTCGGAATACTATCTGGTGACAGGCTTATCACTTGATTCAGAGACTGTACTAACTTTCTACCTTGTTCGATTTGAGGCTGAATACTCTCCTTCTTCGCATCCAAGGCAGCTTGTCCTGCCTTCAACTGATTTTGACCTTCGTTCAGCGATTTACGGTTCTTGTCCAGTTCTGCCGTGCCAGCCGCGATATCTTTAGCGGCCTGATCTAATTTAGCTTGACCCTTAGCGATTTCGGAGTTGAGCTTAGCTACTCCCTCATTGTAACTTTTCCAGCCTTCATCAAGTTTGACCTTAGCATCCCCTAGCTTCTGTTCTGCTTCAGTGAGTTGCTTTTTAGCATCGTCGATTTTGTCCCGAGCTTCATCCAGCTTCTTCTGTCCCTCAGCGCGCACCTCTGCCAAACGCTCTTCAGGCTCAGCGCTAAAAGCCTGTTCCAGTGCTATTTTTTGCTTCTCTACTAAGTCATCATATTCAGAAGTGTAGGCCGTTTTATCCGTTACGCCCTCTAATCCTATGTAAGCCTCCGTAAATATAGATAAATTGAAATCGCCCTCAGGTATTATAGCGAAGACATCCGTAGTCCCTTTACCAATACGACTGGTCCCTCGACCTATCGATTCTACATATTGCGGACTATTCACAATGCCTACGACCTTATAACTGCTGACATTAAAAGTATCGCTTAAATCAACCTCTGGGTCCGGGTTCGTAAAGGTAATCGTATCTCCCAAACCGAAGGCGCGAGCCATACGCTGATTCCCATCAATCGCAATTTCGCCCGAATGCTCCGGAAGCCTACCCGAAATAATTCGATATCCATTCAATGTATCATCACTCTTGTAAGAGAACACTTTAGCAATTAGACTCGTATCGCCCAAGAATACATCTGCACTATACCCAGGTTGAACAACGTTTACCCCAGGGGTCTGCTTAATGAGTGCGATATTGCTTTCCGTTAATCCATAATTAGATACAACCTTTAAATCCATCAATTTATGCTGCTTATAATAATAATCAGCGGTATCGAGCATATCGGGGCCCGTTGCTTTGATACCCGAAAAAAAGCCCACGCCAAGAGCTATAATAGCAAATATAGATAGGAACCTTGCCTTCGTACGCCAAATTTCACGAGATATATCAGTCCACAGTGCTTTTTTCTTCAATTGACTTAGCTCCTTACCACTCGATATCGTCGACGGATATCGGGTTCGGATTAACTACCATTTTACGAACCTTGGCGTTATTAATTTCAATCACCCGATCTGCCATCGGTGTCAGTGCAGAATTATGTGTAATGACAATAACTGTAGTCCCGGTATTACGACAAGTATCTTGCAGCAACTTCAGCACTTGTTTGCCCGTATTGTAATCTAGAGCGCCAGTCGGCTCATCGCAAAGCAGAAGCTTAGGTTGTTTGGCGAGTGCCCTGGCAATCGCAACCCGTTGTTGTTCCCCACCAGATAGCTGGGCTGGGAAATTATCAAGTCGATCTCCTAATCCTACATCCCGAAGCACCTGCTCTGCGTCCAAGGCATGGGGAGAAATCTGGGAGGCAAGTTCTACATTTTCTTTCGTCGTTAAGTTCGGTACCAAATTATAAAATTGGAATACAAAACCGACATCATTACGACGGTACCCAATCAATTCTTTATTGCTAAAACGGGCAATATCAGTCCCATCAACCAGTACCTGACCTTCGTCCGCCGTATCCATACCACCCAAAATATTCAGTACTGTTGATTTCCCTGCTCCACTGGGACCAACGATAATCGCAAATTCACCTCGTTCAATCTCAAAGTTAATTCCATCATTAGCGACAATTGTCGTATCACCCATTTTATAACGCTTATACTCATCTTTAATGGTTACAAATGTCATTGTTTCTCTCTCCCGTCCCCTAATGCCTAACCAAGCTAGTTAACGAACTAACTAGTATCTAAGCCGTATTTATACTTACTACCTAGTTTATCACAATAAATATGCTGCACAAAAAAAGATGGTAGGGTGTGGAAATGTTTCTACGACAATATGGTAATATTCTAATAAACGTGACTGGGAGGCAGAAAAATGATAAAACCCAAACGACTTAAACCTGGTTCAAAAATTGCCATAATTTCACCTTCAAATGGTCTACCTTATTGGTTCCCCGACATTTATGAGCTTGGAATCAAGAATCTACGTGATATCTTGGGACTAGAAGTTATCGAGATGCCAACGGCAAGAATGTCTCCCGATGAGCTATATAAAAATCCGCAAATCCGTGCAGATGATATAAATAGATGTTTCGCGGATGAGAGCATTGACGGAATCATTACTTCAATTGGTGGATATGAGTCGGTAAGAATACTGCCCTTTTTGCATACGACAACCATCCTAGCAAATCCCAAATTGATCATGGGTTTTTCAGATGCAACTACGTTTCTATCCTATTTAAACCAATTAGGCATGGTCACTTTTTATGGACCTTCTGTAATGGCTGGCCTAGCTCAAATGAAGCACCTTCCAAATGAATATACCGAGCATTTACAAGACATTTTATTTAACGATAGTTTCCCTTATAGCTACTCTCCATTTGAGATGTGGACCCATGGTTATAAGGATTGGAGTAACTTGGACACGTTAGGTAAGTGTTTGCCGTTTCATAGTAATGAGAGTGGATGGACGTTCTTGCAAGGAGACTCCATCCAGCATGGAGTTCTATGGGGTGGTTGTATCGAAGTATTAGAGTTTATGAAATCAACGGTATATTGGCCAAGTGATTCTTTCTGGAGAGATAAAATCCTATTCTTCGAAACTTCGGAAGAAAAACCTTCTCCGATGCAGGTTGGATATATGTTACGGAATTATGGTATGCAGGGAATATTCGCGAAAATTAACGGAATCATTTTTGGAAGGCCCAAAGACTATAGCGATGAGGAGAAGCAAGAGCTTCATGAGATGATCGTGAAAATCATTAAAGATGAGTTCGGCATTGACCATATACCTATCGTCGTGGATTGTGATTTCGGACATACAGATCCCAAATTCATATTACCGTTGGGCTGTCAGGTAGAGTTGAATCCTATAACAGAAGAAATCATTCTATTGGAAAGCCCATTTCAAGGTTAAAAGAAAAGAATAGAGCGTGTTGCCTCCTAACATTAGTATCTTTTAATTTTAGGAGGCTATATTTATGTCATTTCACTTCTACATCCCGCCAACACCTTCCAAATTGATCGGCAGATCTGAAGTGACACCTGCTTCATCTCGTAGAGCAGCTAAAGCCATTTGCAGGTCCTGTTTCTTTACGTACACGTAGGGACTCTTCCATTGGGACTCTATTTGTAGGGAATGAATTTGATCCGGTTTGATTTTGGGAAAATTATAAATCCATTGATGAAGCTCGGATTCAGGAATATCTGACTTCACATTCTCACCAATGATATCAATTACTTTCCCCCATTGGGATATCTTTTGGAATGCTCCCAACTTTTCTGTAATTTGCTTGATTACTTGCTGCTGGCGATCGTTACGCGCAAAATCTGAGGATTCCCCGGTTCCTTGATTTGATTTGCGATACCGTACGAAATCAAGCACTTGTTTACCATCGAGCATCTGCAATCCCTTTTTCAAATCGATATGAGTTCCGTCTACAGAATCGTTATATTTCATATCCATATCAACATCGATTTCAAGACCACCAAGCGTGTCTACCGTTTGGCGTAAGGCGTCAAAGTTCACCAGTACCATATAATCAATCGGAAGCCCCAGCAAATCGCCAAAAAACTGCTTTGTGTTAGAAATGGCTGTTGACTTGTCCTTTATCGAGTAATAGGCATAATAAAAGTTTGCCTTACGGGAAGGTAATGATTTAGGTTTGAGCAGCAAATCACGCGGCAGAGATAACATACTAGCAGAATGCGTTTGCGGATTAAAACTTATAAGCATAAGAACATCTGTATTAAGTAAGCCCGCACCACCGTCCCGACTATCGATTCCTGCTAGAAGCATGATCATCGGTTGGATCGGTTCCTTTTCTTCATCTTCAGACGAATTATCAACTAATTTATCTTTCTGTTGAAGGTCTGATGGAGCTGCTATCCGCTGAATCGCAGCATCCGCCTTATAATATATGTACCCGCCATAGATTCCTACTCCGATGATCAGAGAGCCTATGACAAGGGACATGATCAGTACAACTTTACGAATTGCTATTCTCTTGGGTTTGACTGACATAATTACCTCCACTTCATTACATTTATCTGATTTAAATTTATATATAATGAATCTCGTCTTTATGGACGCTCACACTCAACACCAAACCAATTGCAATCATATTGCTGAGCAGTGAACTACCTCCATAACTTATAAAAGGTAATGAAATGCCCGTCAGTGGTACCAATCCTATGTGCATGCCTATATTAACGAAAATCTGAAAGACGAACATCCCCATCAGCCCGATAACCAGGTAAGATCCGCCAAGGTCTCTACTGTCCATAACGATCTGGACCATACGATACACGAGCAGAAAAAAGAGGAGTAACAACACCGCAGAACCCAGAAAACCATATTTCTCGCCTATGACCACATAAATCGAGTCGGAATAGGCATAGGGGATATATCCTTTACGCAAGAAAAATCCGTCACTTCCGGTCATTCCTCCAGAACCAATCGCAATGATCGCATTCTTAACATGCCATGATTTATCGGGGTCGCTAGTTGGATCAAGAAAGGTCTGAATTCTGGATAATTGGTGGGGCTCTGTAACTTTGGACAATAATTCAAAGTTGGCATAGTACAACCATAGAATAGTACCAATCGTAACAGCCATAATACTTATGAATAGTACCATGTATAATGAACGAATATTCCCCATCCATAGCATACTAAGCAGAACGCCTACAAAGACAAGAGCTGTACCTAAATCTGGCTGTTTCATGATTAAGAGGATCGGAATTATAAAAATAAGGCAAACCGGCAATAAATCTTGAATAATACGGAGTTTCGCTCCCTCTCGCTTACTCAATACATGAGCAACCAACATTACTGTACAGATTTTAGCTATTTCAGAGGGTTGAAGTTGGAAATGCCCAATACTTAACCAACGAACTGCACCGTTAATATTCTCTCCAGTAAACTTAACGAGCACTAGCATTCCGATGCCGATTCCATAGAAAAGGTAGGAAAGCTTACCTAGCAGAATTTGATAATCAAACAATGCGAGCAGAAGCATTGGAATGCAAAATGCACCGAATAGATATAAATTTGTTATGTGGAGACCATCTAAATTGGTCTCCGTTGTGGCTCCATAAATAGCAATGGTACCTATTGCAATAAGACACAACACAATAAATAGTACGAGTTTATCTAGATTTGCGATTTTACGGATGATAGTCATTTAACAACCTCTATTTTGTTGAATTTCTGGTAGCTTCTTGTCGTCTTCGATTGTTATCCCTTGAAATACTGAGTAGAATACCGGTACTTGCTAAACACAACACAAGCGAAGAACCTCCATAACTAGTAAAAGGAAGCGGTACTCCCGTAATTGGCAAGATGCCAGTTACAGCTCCAACATTCAACAGGAATTGAATAAATATCATCATAATGATGCCTATTCCTAACATAATACCGAATGGATCGTAACTTCTTATCGCCGCTGTAAATCCACGCCAGATAAACAAGAAAAACATGAGAATGAGCAAAGCTGTACCTACAAATCCTAATTCCTCACCAACCACAGCAAAGATAAAATCGGTATGTGCCTCCGGCAGATAAAATAATTTTTGTACACTTTGTCCAATTCCTACTCCTGTAAGACCTCCATGTCCTAATGCATACAGAGACTGAATCAGTTGATATCCTGAGCCTTGAGGGCTATCCATTGGATTTAGAAATGAGGTGAGACGTTGGAGACGATAACTCTTACTGAACGCAAAATAAATTATTATTGGGATAAATCCCAAGCTAAGAATGACAAGATGACGAAGATCAATACCACCGATCAATAAGATCGCTACAGCAATAAAGAACAAAATTAACATCGTACCGAAATCAGGCTGTTTTATGACAAGCAGCAGAATGATGACAATCATCACCAAAATCGGCAATAGTCCTCTCCGAAACTCTCGAATACGTTCACCCTTTTTGCTTATTATTGCGGACAAATATACGATAATGGATAACTTGGTAAACTCAGCCGGCTGAAAATTAAATCCACCTAGAACTAACCAGCGTCTCGCTCCATTTATGTTCACTCCCCCAATTAATACGAGAATGAGCGCCAGTAAGGAGAACAGCAGGAGTTTCGGCGCAGCCTTCTTCCACCAAGTAAATGGGATACCCATAAAAGTGAACATCACAAATAACCCGATGAGTGCAAATACGCCTTGTTTCATGACGTAATACCACGGATTATCGTGTTCTATTAAGGCCATGTGAGAGCTGGCACTAAAAATCATAATCAACCCATTACCAACAAGTAAAATAGTCAAAAAAAGCAGGAGAAAATCAGGGCGACCTCTTATTTTACCGCTCAAATCATGGGACACCTCCATCTCGATAACCACAATCCTTACGGATGATTACTCAAGATCGAGCTTGCCGTGGTAATCTTCCCTAGATAACAACTTCAACTCATCACCGCTAAACCCATATACATCTAGGCCACCTCCGGCCTCCCCTAATGACCAGCCTAGTACTAGCTCGGATCGACCATCATGATTGATATCCGGAAATCCAGCATACTCCAAACCATAACCAAAACCCTCGACTTGCGAGATAATCCGCCATTCCTCATTATGCTGCTGGAACAATGCCGCTTTTAACAATTTACCTGTCGCTTTGCTCTCTTCATACACAACGACAGCTTCATTGATACCGTCTCCGTCCATATCTCCGAATGAGATATCATTGCCCAACTTTCCTTGCATGGGAGCTAACAATTGAACTTCGTCAGGAAGTAATTTGATAAGTTCATGGCTTATTTTATCTCGTTGAATACTCCCCTCAGCTATTGGAGGCTTAATCATATCGGTCGGGGTTACCGGAATCCCACATCCTCCAACCAATACAATTGTAATCAACATCATCCCTACGCTAATGAGCTTGTTGAACATACTGATATCCTACTCCTCGCTTGTCACGATTAAGTACTATTCTATCTTTGCAAGAGAACAAAGTGGTTATGAAATAGTTAAATTTCGATTATTTTGTCGGAAGATAGATAGAGACCGTCGTTCCCTTACCTACCTCACTGGTTATACGTAATTCTCCATGATGCAGTCTAATGATCTGATCGGATATGGAAAGACCCAAACCACTGCCAGAAGCATATTGATTTGCTTTGTAGAACTTTTGCAGCACATATTCTAAATCCCTCTCTGCGATTCCAGAACCTGTATCCGTAATAGTGATAACAATTTGTCCAGGAGAAGTATGAGCGTGAACAAGGATTCGACCGGAAGGGGTAGTAAATTTAAGTGAGTTATCCATAATATTAATAAATACTTGCTTCATACGATTCTCGTCAGCTTGAATAACTGGAATATTGTTATCCATTTCAATTTCGAGTGAAATCCCTTGCCTTTCTGCCCTTGGAGCCAGTTGTCTACAAATATGATCTAGTAATTCTGGTAGATGAACAGGTGCGAAGTGCATGACAATTCTTCCGTTATCCATCTTAGAAAAATCTAAAAGTTCATCCACCATATGCGTTAACCTGTCACTTTCCGAATCAATAATCTCAAGTCCCTCAAGAAGTAAAGGCTTGTCTTCAACTCCATTCGATTTCAACGTAATAACCCAGCCCTTAATCGACGTTAATGGAGTACGCAGTTCATGGGATACCGAGGAAATGAAATCATTCTTAAGATGTTCACTTTTCAATATTCTTTCAGCCATCATATTTAACGTATCTGCGAGAGAGCCTAGTTCATCCTGATAGCGCTTACGGAGTTTGATGCTGAAATCTCCCTCAGACATTCGGTCTGCCGCTCGCTTAAGGTCCCTAATAGATCTCGTAATCGTCCAGGACAACACGAATCCGAGCACAGTAACAATCCCAATCACAAGTAATCCAACACCGACAAGAATGACCGTAATTCGATGAACCGTATTTAAAGTTTCAGTTAGCGAAGTAACAAACCTGACTACTCCCACGGTATTACCATTTGTCTGTAAGGGAAAAGAGACCGCTAATATATCTTCTTGAGTTGAGGAAATCTTCCCTTTCCATGTACTAGGTGTCCCTTGGATAGCTTCTTGTACATCTGTATGCCCAACCATGATGTTGTTATCCGGCAGTCCAGTAGAGTCTTGCAGAAGTCGTCCCGTTGGAAGAATAATCTGAACTTGTGCGTCGGAATTGTGGGCAAATCCTTTCAACAATCGATCTGATTGTTTCTCTAAATCTTCACCCGTAAAATATTGCTGAAAAAAGGAAGCGGATAATTCTGCCTGATTCCATAGGGTCCGTTCTACGTTATGCAAATAATAATATCTCACCGAAAAAATGAGAAAAATCTCAAGAATGAGCACCGTGAGGGTAATGACGATTACATAACTTCCGACTAATCTTTTCTGGATACCCATTTTTTCATCCGTCCTTCCTCCAGCGGTACCCCAAGCCCCATACTGTCTCAATCCAATAAGGATTTGAGCTGTCATCTTCAATCTTCTCTCTTAGCTTTCGCACATGGACATCTACCGTTTTAGGATCTCCAATGTAGTCTTCGCCCCATACGAGATTCAACAATTCATTCCTAGATAATGCCGTATTGGGATGTTCTAGAAAAGTTCTCATCATGAGGAATTCCTTCGGTGTGAACTCAATACAAACATCATGTTTAAATAGCTGATTTGAATTCAAATCCATCCGAATTGGACCTGATTGCAGGACTATCCTTGGCGGTTGTATGGCAATATTTGTTCGACGTAAAATCGCTTTGATTCTTGCTACAAGTTCTAAAGGATTAAATGGCTTAACAATATAATCGTCAGCACCGATTTCAAGTCCTTTGATCTTATCTAGGTCCTGTCCCCGTGCAGTTAAAAAGACGATGATAATCGCAGGGTCCTTCTCTCTTAGCTTCCTACAGATCTCAAATCCATCCGTATCAGGTAGCATAATGTCCAGAACAACGATATCAGGTCGGCTCAATTCAAAGCTCAATAAAGCTTCTGCTCCTAATGCAGCTTCATTCACCACAAATCCATTACTTGTTAAATGAATCGTTATAAACCGTCTTATATTATCGTCGTCTTCAACAAGAAGAATTTGATTACGAATATGAGTATCCAAGATATCCCCCTCCAAATTGATCCTTAGCAATAAAATATAAAGATGGCTCCCCCCCAATAAAGAGAGAGCCACATCAGGTGTGGATACTACTCTAAATTGATTCACTTGTCAAAATCCGCCAACAACCTAAAAATGACGCATTCACTGAAGTCAGTTTATGCGTCATTTATTATGATCCCATTTATTATGATCAAATCCTCAGCTATCTTACTTACTGCTGTCCGAGCCATTCACAAACTGATACACGCTTTCGAGCTTCTCTTCCGTCAAATCGCCGCTATTATCGAATACAAGAATCGAGGACGAAGGAATATCCCAGTTAATGTCCGGTACAAATTGAACTCGTTGCTTAAAGTCATCCCAATGCTCAAGCTTGTACGTGTCACGTTCAGTTTGTCTGTCCACAATACGTTGACGCTGCGTTTCCATGTCGGACAGAGTAACAGCGATGACCTTAACATCCACTTCCTGCTTGGTAAGTCCCGCTGCAGAAATGACTTCTTCAATCCATGCCTTATTCTTCAACTCAGCTGTGAAAGGCGAAATCATAAATACATTCTGACCTGCGGCTAGGTTCTCAATGCAAATGTCTTTGGTCGTATCATACTCTAAATCGCGAAGGTGCTTCTTATAAAAGTCGGAATCGCGGTCATTTACATCTAGCCCGTTCATTTCCAACATCTTCTCAACAAATCTACCCCCAACGGTATCCCTGTCCAAAAAGGCCGCTTGCATACGTGTAGCCAATCCCCGGGCAACCGTTGTTTTACCTGTCCCAGCAACCCCTACAAAAAACACTAATTTCTGCATCGTTATTATAATCCCCCTCTGTCTTATTCAGCCAACGAAGCATAATGAAGGCGACGCTTGGTTTCATCGGCCAGTTCCTTCACATTGTCCTCTAGTCTTCCTACTAGTTCCTCTGAAATGTCGAAGCCACCCTCTTCTGTCCGGGCTACCTGGGAATCTACAGTATAGACTCCCCCCAAAATATACCTTGCACCTAGTGCAGATAGTACTGGCTTGAGAGAATAATCGATCGAAAGTAGGTGTGCAAGGCTACCCCCAATGAAGAGCGGCAAAATAACCTTGCCAGCCAGACCCTTTTCCGGAATGAGGTCCAAAAATGTCTTCAAGACACCCGTGTATGAAGCTTTATATACCGGACTAGCCACAATAACTACATCAGCCCCGGCCACCAACGCATTCGCTTTGACAATGGCCTCACTTTCGAATTTGGTATGTATCAAATCTCCGGGCGGAAGTTCTCCCACGTTAACGTGGTCCACTTCGTAGCCTTCTTTGATGAGTAACTCACTAGTTAAAGATATAACAGCCGTCAACCGAGACCCCGGCGTTGGACTGCCATTGATTATCGTAGCTTTTGGCATGATGACACGCTCCCTTTTCGTTTTAGAAAAAAATCCGATTAATCCACTATACTTTAAATTGATGCTATCAATAATTTATTTTCCTGTCAATTATTCGACAACCTACTCACAGTGCCTCGATAATATCTCCAGCTAGCAACGAAGCAGGATTGAAGCGTTTGGTGGCGGCACGTTCGCCTGCCAGACCGTGCAGGTATACGCCAAGTGCAGCCGCTTGAACGGCGTCTAAACCTTGGGCTAACAGCCCCGCGATCAACCCGGTGAGTACGTCGCCCGAACCGCCGGTTGCCATGCCAGGATGGCCCGTGTAATTCACGAAGTAGCGCCCATCGGCGGCGGCAATTACTGTACGCGCACCTTTAAGCACGAGCGTTACGCCGTGCTCGGTGGCAAAGCGGCGCGCAAGACCGATGCGGTCCCGCTGCACCTCGGCCGTCGTGAGACCGGCCAGTCGGGCCATCTCGCCGGGATGCGGCGTCAGGATCGTCGCCGCCGAATCCCGGCGGGTCCACGCCGCAAGGCCGTCACCTGCGGCGAGCATGTTCAGGGCATCTGCGTCCACCACCAGGGGACGCGTAGTGCCCTCCCACAAGGCGCGCAGGAAGTCGTTCTCGCCCGGGAAGCGGCCCAGCCCCGGGCCGACGGCGAGCACATCCCGCGCTGCCAGGAGCCGCACCACTTCGTCTGCTGCGGCCTCTTCCCATGCGCCGGTGCCGCTACCTGCGACCGGCGCCAGCATAAGCTCGGGCACGGTGCCGACGACATGCGGCAGCAAGGCCGCAGGCAGCGCCCATGTCGCGAGCCCACAGCCCGCGCGCAGCGCAGCTTTCGCTGCCAGCAGGCCGGCCCCGCTCATCGGCAAGCTGCCTGCGGCCAACAGCACGTGCCCGTAAGTGCCCTTATGACCGTCCTCCTCTCTCGGACGGTCCACATCAACTCCGAGTTCGCCGCGCAGCGTCTCCTCGGTCAACACCGTGCCCGTCCCCGCCATTCCCGGCGGGAGCACGTTCGGAATACCGATATAGCGAACGATCACTTCTCCTGCCACTTTCGCCCCCGGATACTGCGTTAGCCCCGCCTTAAGAAAGGCGAGACTAACTGTAATCCGGGCGCGGATGCATGGATCGTGAACAACGCCCGTATCGGCATCCAACCCACTAGGGATATCGGCTGCTATAATCGGGAGTCCGCTGTCGTTCGCTTCCTTAATTAAGGAAGCATAGACACCGCATGGAGCTCCCTTTGCCCCCGTACCAAGCAAAGCATCCACAATTCCAGTGTAATCGTTGAACTCAATTGTCTGTTCAGGTGAATATATCAAACAAGGCAAACCAAGCGCTTTCGCGATACGGTACTGCAAAGCAGCTTCTCCAGTTAGTGTCTCTGGGGACTCCGCATATAGAAGAGTAACCTGCATGCCTGCATCCTTTAAATGTCGTGCACAGACGATCCCATCCCCACCATTGTTTCCTTTGCCAACGAATAGCAGCCAGCGATCGCAGTTCGTATCCCCCTTAAATCTCAGTACCTCTTCAGCAATTGCCCGCCCTGCATTCTCCATTAATGAGGCAGCGGGAATTCCTAACTCCTGAATTGTGTATCGATCTATTTCCCGCATTTGGTCCGAAGTTACAATCTTCATCTCTGCTCCTCCACATCTATTACCCTACAATAATTTCCCATCCTCTTCCTTTATTATAATTATCATCATGAGGCAATTCTATCTGATCCTCTCATAAATTCTGTGTTTCATGAGCTATAAATCTTCATAGAGTCTTGAAATACGCCCCAGACGTATGTAATAGTGGAGAAAGGAAAATCGAAAGGGTGATCAGAGTGTCACTTTCGGAATGGATAACCTGGCTTCAGCAACACGAGAGGACAGTATTAACCTCCTTCCTTGCGCTGTCACTATTTCTTGGTTTATATGTCGCATCCGAGCGCAAGACTTCACGACGAGAACGCTCCCGACTAGATCATCTCAGATACAGTTTGGAATTGTACTCCGCTGCTGCTGGGCCACTGATGCGAGAGGTCAATAGGATTGGAGACTCACCTAACGAACAGGAACTACTGAGTGATAAACTGCTTGCATGCCGTGCAGCTCCGTATGTTACCGCTGACCTACTAACGCAAATTGGAGCTTATATCCATGATCAGGACCCAACTCGTCTCTCATTACTACAGAAAACATTAGAACGGGAAAGTGAACATTTAATTGAAGAAAGAGAGACATTATTGAATGGAATGGAACGTCCTGGATGGGGGCTGTCATTTTGGCAGCAAATCCGTCCTATAATTCCTTTTCTATTCGCATTAGCTCTATTCTTTTGCTTATGTTGGCTATTTCAACTCATTGAGATTTCCAGAATGGCGACTGCCAATAGTGGTCTAACACTTCTGAATAGCTGGACAAGCTTCGCATCCGTCCTCTTCTCTCTTATAGTTCTCTATCCTGCACTGATGGGTGGCCGAAGAAGAACAGAAGGATCTGCATTACTCTGGACCCTGTCTATCTTCATCGCTCTACTCGGCATGCTCCATACAATTAATTTAGAATTGGCTCCATATATTCTTGGAGCACAGGTGCTACTCTTCTTGTCGGGCTTTACTCTAGCAGGGAGCAAACCGCGGAAATCCCGTCCTTATGTCGGTCACTATGTTCAAGATAAAGAAAATCCACTATTGATCGAACGCACAGATGAAGAGCCACGGATAGAGTAGACTGGGACAGGTTTCTTGTCCCACTTTATCTACCTAGACCTGCAAATACCCCGATTACCTAGCAAACCAGGCTCTGTAGCCAGGTACAACTAGAAATCGGGGTATTTAAGTTCAGCTTTTGCTATCTTCAGTTTACTTTATCTATCTCGACCCTGATCCGCGCAAAGGCTTAACGGCATTTCGTAACTGGCCAGGTGACTTAACGGAACTAGATTGACCGATCTCATAACGCTTCCGTTCCGTACGTTCCACTTGAACAATTTGCCCTTCATGAACGATAATGTTTAACGATCCGAATTCCATCTCATTCAACATTCCAGCGATCCGCTCCAGCCATACGCTATCTACATGTAATGGTTTTGCCATACTGCAATCTCCCTCCCTTTGGCGATTCAGTTCAAGCAATCTAACGATGACTCTTACGAGTGAACCAGTTCTTCAGTAGCAAGGTTACAAGCGCTAATAGCAATAGTAACGATGATACCGCAAATGACGCGGAGAACTGATACTCGTTATATAAAATCTCCACATGCAACGGAAGTGTATTGGTCTCTCCCCGGATATGCCCTGATACAACGGACACGGCTCCAAATTCCCCCATTGCTCTCGCATTACATAAAATGATGCCGTATAACAATCCCCATTTAATATTAGGTAACGTCACTTTCCAGAAAATCCGAAATCCACGCGCCCCAAGTGTGACTGCCGCTTCTTCCTCTTGCTGACCTTGATCCTCCATCAATGGAATAAGCTCCCTTGCCACGAATGGAAAAGTAACAAATAATGTTGCCAGTATAATTCCTGGAAGGGCAAATATGACCTTCAAATCATGTGCCTGCAACCAAGGTCCGAACCAACCATGTGCCCCGTAGACAAGTACATAAATCAGTCCCCCAATGACAGGCGAAACGGCGAATGGTAAGTCGATCAAGGTCACCAAGATCCCTTTACCACGAAATTTAAACTTCGTAATCGCCCATGCCGCTGCCACACCGAATATCGTATTAAGTGGTACTGTAACTAAGGCAACCAGTAACGTAAGCCTCAATGCGGATAAAGCATCGGGATTCGAAATGGCCTCTACATATACCCCCCAACCCTTCTTCAGGGCTTCCGTCAGAACGATAGCGAGTGGCAGCACAATCAACCAGAGCAGCACTAACACAGCAGCTCCAATCAACGTCCACTTTACAACCTTAGATTCCGACACCACCCGATTTCTTGCGGTGGAGGGTTTATTTGAAGCTAAAGGTACAGATCCTGCCATGTTTAGTATCCTCCGTTCATCGTCATATCCAACTTAACCTGAGGCCCCTTATGTCCCATCAACTTTGGGATCGACTGGGACAAGGTTCCTGCCCCCTGTCCCTAGCGTGCTGTTTTGCGGAAGCGGCGCTGTAGTGAGTTTATAAGCAGCAGTAACACGAATGAGATCAGCAACAACAATAAAGCTACGGCAGTTGCTCCTGCATAATCGAACTGTTCCAGCTTCGACATGATTAGTAGTGGAGCAATCTCTGTTCTCATCGGCATGTTACCTGATATGAAGACAACGGATCCATACTCCCCAATTCCACGCGCGAAGGCCAGAGCAAACCCAGTCAAAAGGGGTGGCAATAGCTCCGGAAATAGCACGGAACGGAAAGTACGAAACCGACTTGCTCCCAGCGTAGCCGCTGCTTCCTCCACTTCAGCATCCAGATCCTGTAACACAGGTTGAACCGTACGGACGACAAACGGAATACCAATAAACATAAGTGCAAGCGTAATACCAATAGGTGAAAAAGCGATTTTAATCCCCAAAGGCTCAAACAATGAGCCAATCCAGCCATTGGAAGAATATATCGCCGTTAGTGCTACCCCTGCAACCGCAGTAGGAAGCGCAAATGGAAGGTCAATCATCGCATCAAAGATGCCTTTCCCCGGAAAGTCATATCTCACAAGCACCCATGCGAGTAGTAGACCCAGTACCGCGTCAATCAACCCTGCCGCTGCAGCGGTCAGAAAGCTAACTTTAAACGAAGCAAGGACTCGCGGGTCTGTGGCAATATCCCAGAATTTCCCCAAGGTAAGTCCCGTAGAATTTAACAGCAACGCAGACAGTGGAATCAACACTACCAGACTGAGATAAAGAACACTGTATCCCATAGTCAATCCGAAGCCGGGTAACACCCCGCGCTTTGTCGTAGTACCGAGCATAAACTTTCATCCTTTCCCAATAGCATCCCTACACCGGATGTAGGGATGCACCTCCGTTTTTTACGGTCGGTTATTTAGGCGCATAAATCTGAGTGAATATTCCTCCGTCACTAAAATGCTTCGGCTGCGCCTCGGACCAGCCCCCAAACTCATCAATCGTAAACAACTTAATGTCAGGGAACTGATCAGCAAATTTGGTCTTTACGCTTTCTAACGTAGGTCGGTAATAATTCTCAGCTGCGATTGTTTGGCCTTCCTCTGAATATAAATATTTCAAATAAGCCTCCGATACTTCACGAGTTCCTCGTTTATCAACAACTTTATCTACGACAGCTACCGGAGGTTCGGCTAGAATACTTTCAGAAGGGTATATAATATCGAATTTATCCGGTCCAAGCTCCTTAACCGATAACCACGCTTCATTCTCCCAAGCTAGTAATACATCGCCTAAACCACGTTCTACAAATGTTGTCGTCGCTCCACGAGCACCACTATCCAGAACAGGAACGTGTTTGTATAACTCCTTCACAAATTCCTTTGCTTTTTCCTCGTCATTGTTGTTCTGGTGCAATGCATAACCCCATGCGGCTAAATAATTCCAACGTGCTCCGCCTGAAGTTTGTGGGTTTGGGGTAATAACCTCAACACCATCTTTAATCAAATCATTCCAGTCTTTAATCCCTTTTGGATTCCCCTTACGTACGAGAAAAACAATCGTAGAGGTATACGGGGAGCTATTAAGATCATTTTTCTTCTGCCAACCTTCATTTATAAGTCCACTTTGTTGAATGGCATCAATATCATATCCAAGAGCCAATGTCACAACATCGGCCTCCAAGCCGTCAATAACCGCTCTTCCCTGCTTACCCGAACCGCCATGCGATTGCTTAATGGTTACCTTCTGACCTTTTTCCTTGAGCCAATGTTCTGCAAATGCTTTGTTATATTTCTCGTAAAGTTCACGTGTCGGGTCATAAGATACATTCAATATTTCGATGTCTTTTAGCTTCTCGCCACTCCCCGTCGTATTGGGAGCCGCGTTCGCTGCGTCGTTCTTCTTTTCATTCCCACATGCTCCTACAACCATGGACATAGCCAGAACCAAACTCAACAGAACCCCTTGCTTCAACACCTTTTTCATCGTATCACTCCCCATACTCTCTTTATCATTATCCAAACATGGTTCACAGAAAGGGTTATACCTCTACAGAAAAACGGAGAAACACCCCTCCCACCTTACGGTCAAACCGAGCCACTACCCCGTGTCTGCCTTGGCAAGTAGAGCGTTCCTCCGTCCGTACGGTTAGAACTTTCTGTAATTATTCCTACCTGTTTAGTATGCTATGGTGATATTCTATATGCAGCCCGTTTTGTTGTCAAACCTTTTTTGTAAAAAAAATGAAATTCGCATAAGTATTGCTTATAAATGCCATTCAATCAAACCAAACAAAATAACCTCCAAGGTCACTGGAATAGCGACTTCAGAGGTTATTCTCATTGTTTTTCCTTACATAGATTGGTGGCCCATATGATTAATGCCTACACTCACTTGCCATATATAGGTTCGATACAAACAGGTTTATCTAGCGTAAGTCCGCTACCTGTTGCTGTAAGCATGCCTGTATCACCATCTCGCTTAAATACAGCAATATTGTTGCTATTCTGATTAGCTACGAGCACATAATCCTCCAGCACGGCGAAATTGCGTGGCCATTTCCCTCCAGCTTCACTCCATACAGGCTCACTAAGCAGACCCGTTGTGGAATCAATAGCAAAACGCACGATGCTGTCATGCCCACGATTAGACCCGTAAATATAACGTCCATCTGGTGATAGGTGAATATCTGCTGGATAGCTTTCCCCAATGAAGCCCTCAGGTAGTGTACTTATATGCTGAACGATCTCAAGATCACCATCTATTGAATTATAGTTATACGTTGTTATTGAATTATTCAGCTCATTAATACCATATGCAGTATTTCCTGATTCCCGAATAACGAAATGCCTTGGACCGGAGCCAGGAGGAAGCTCCACATGACCACTCGCCTGAAGTTTACCATCCTCAAGTCGATAGATTACGATCTTATCCTGACCTAAGTCGGAGACATAGGCATAGGTTCCTTCTTGATTCACTACAATGCTATGGGCATGAGCTGCTTCCTGACGATCACTAACCGCACCACTGCCTCCAACATGCTGTATCTGTGAAACCATCTCAGCGAGTGCACCATCGGTATCCAGAGCGAAGGTATTCAGATGACCGCTAGAATAATGCGCTATCAATATGTATCCTGTTGAAGAAAGGGTAAGATAACAAGGATCTGCCCCCTCCAACTCCTTCATGCCAAGCTCCGACAACTTACCGCTTTCTGGATGGATCGCATAGGCCGCCACTGCACCTTGAGCAGATTCACTAATTGAATATAATCTGTTTCCATCCTGATTACCCACAAGAAATGATGGATTAAGGATACCCGCGAAACTATCAATCAATGTAAGTTCCCCTGTATTGCGGTCTAGTTTGCATTGATAAATACTAGGTTCATCTTGTAACGCATACGACCCAACATACAGTAGTAATTCATCATTGCCTCTTTGGTTATTCATTTTCTCAATCCCCTCTCATGCTACATATAATTTTATTTAAAACTCCACCTTAATCACACTTTTCCTGAATTTTTATATTTCAAAAGGCGATTATGTTATAATGTTCTAGCTAAACTAATGTTATGTCTATTCTATTACATAAAGAGAAGGGGGCCAAATTATGAATTTTCTACATTCCTCTTATATACCCGTTATTGTTACTGTAGGAGCGCTCATTATGGCTGTAATGACACTCTTTATCCGGCTCAAAGCAAGCCGTAGACCCGTGACCATCAAAGGGATTATCATCCCACCTCTCGGTATGTCGACGGGGTTCTTCATGTTCGTCGCACCCGAAATGCACATTCCGATCCTTTGGGGGCTAACCGCCTTTGTAGTAGGAGCATTACTCTTCTCTTACCCGCTCATCCGCAGCACTCACTTTGAAGTTCTTGACGGACAAGTATATGCCAAACGCTCACGAGGATTCGCCTATATTCTGATTGGACTGCTTGTAGTAAGATTAGCCCTACATGAGGTCGTAGAACAATATATCACTGTATTACAGACGGGATCCGTATTCTTCATCTTAGCATTCGGTATGATCTTACGCTGGCGTTTGTTTATGCTGAAAGAATACCACAAGATTACCGATTCTGCTCGCATGAATTAACTCTTGAACCAATATATTAACAATAGGTTATCCAACAGGCTACTCTCAGCTGCCGGATAACCTATTTTTATTACTGCGTTTTACATCCCCACATTATTTTCACTAGGACGAAGAATGGCTGAACCAATTGCTAATAATATTACTGCCATTAGGCCAAGGACCAGCATAGGTATCGTAAGACTTTGCCAACCTGCTCCGGATGATAATTTCTCAATCGCTTCAATTGCCCACTTTTGTGGCACAAAATTTGCCGCCTTTTGCATGATATCTGGCATGAAGGAAACCGGCCAAAAGCAGCCGCCAATCATACAGGTTGGGGTAATAATCAAATTGTTTATTGTTCCTATGTTCTGCGGGTTACGAATCAAACCAGCAACAGCACTTGCAAGGCCCATGGCAACAAGCATAAAGGCGGATAAAATGAGAAAGTGTGCCAGCAACGAGACACCATAATCATAATTCAGCACCACACGGGTCATAAACAATACGACGATAATTTGAAAAATACCCACTACAAAGCTTCCGAGAAAGTTACCCAGTGCAATTTCCCACGCCCTCACTGGAGCACTAAACACCCTAGCCATCGTTCTACGGCTGCGATCCTCTACAATTCTCGTCACGGTGCTGCTAACCAACCCCATCAGAAACAACAATGTAAACCCTGTAACCGTAGTAATTCCAGGCTTCGGATACAGCCTAAGATCATTATCGACTGAACTTATCTGGTGCTTCTGAATCTCATGGAGTACTTCCTTGAAATTCGCATCAATATCACTTGACGATGCTGACGAAGCATTAACTCTTCCTGCTGTCGAAGCTAGCTCTGATACCAAATTGTTAATATTCAGTTTGATCGTAACCGATGCCTCACTTGTCTTCATTTCATAGACCTTCAAAATTGGAAACTTGCCTGATACAATATCATTCGTAAAATTGGCAGGAATAGTGAATCCGGCATTCCCTTTCAACGCGATGAGGTATTCTTTCATCTCCTCTTCACTTTGGAACGATTTCAATTTATAATCCGGCTTACTGGCCAACTCATCGAGCAAATATTGGCTCGCTATACCCGTATCTTCATTAAAATACACAATGTCCGCCCTGGTTATTTCGTCTCTACCTAACAGGCCAACCACTGCAGCAATTACAATACAAGGCAAGAGAATATATGATATTACACCTTTCTTTGTCCCTATCGTTCGCTTGACCATATTCCAGGCAATCGTAAAGCTATTCATGGTAACCCACCTTTCGGTAAGACATCGTGCCTACTAATAGCAACACAACACTAAATATGCCTAACATCAAAACGTGATAAAGTATTTCTCCGCCACTCGCATTTAACATAATACGTATAATACCTTGAAGCGCCCAGTGATTAATCGTAAATTTACTCAACTTCTCGATAATATCAATCGGGATGGGCTGAAATCCGCCACTAAGAAAGGTCATAACAACGATGATGATCTGAATAATGGTCTGGGCATTTCCTGAAGATCTCGACATAAGCGTAACAATTACCGATATTAACATGGATGCGATAACAACGAATACACATATCAATATCAGATATAAAGGATGCTCGCCCCAATTAACACCATATAGCCATGTAGTTCCGAAAATAATAACCCCAGCCTGGATGAAGGCAACAAGACTATTTCCACCTATCTTACCCAAGAAAATCTTCAGCGTACTTACCGGCATTGAATTCAGACGATACAGCGTCTTGTTCATTTTCTGGGCCTGGAGACTATTGCTTGCCGTAAGTCCAGAGTAAAGCAAGAACATGATAAGCATCGACGCAGCATAATACTGAAAAGATGAATAGGTATTCCCCTTCTTATTAAGAGATGTCATTTCAACATACGAGGCCGATCCAGGTTCTGTTGCAGTCGCGATCGAATTAGGCCCAAGCACTATAGTTGCAGCTTGCACACCATTCAACTGATCCAAATAGGATTCAAAGATCATTTTGGCTACATGATTCTTAGTGTGGTTCTTCCCAAGGATCATCTCCCATTTGACTGTTTCCCCCTTCATTACCTGGTCTGCAAAATCAGGGGGAATTATGACAGCAAAATCACTCTCTCCTGACTTTAGTGCACTCTCTGCTTCCTGCCGACTGTTACCGTGCTTAATCTTCAATAACGCCTGTATCTGAGGATTCTTCAGAAATTCATTCCATCCTAAACTTTCTAACTTTTCCTGCCCTGATGGCTCGATAATCATAGTTGTAACCGAATCAATAGGAGCACTATCTCCTAACGAAGTGATCCCTGATAACGCATTGCCTAGAATAAAAATCAGCACCATCGGCAGCAAGAATTGATTTAGTAGTACGACCCGCATTTTTGTTAACATACGGAGTTCAAACCAAATGATATGCCACATCTTCATTGCATTTCCCCCTAATCCCGTAACTTGCGCCCGGTTAGATTTAGAAACAGCGTCTCTAAAGTAGGCCGTTCACATACAACCGAATGAATGACCACATCATGCTTGGCACAAATATAGAGAATATCCTGAAGATCGCTTTGCGACGAAGAAGTATACATCTCTACAACGTTATCGTGTTGGTGTATGCGATTAATCCGTGGGTGAAGCTTTAACTCCTCAAGAACTATCTCGTGAATTCCCAGCGCTGTCATCACAATCTTTTCTTCTCCAGCAACAAGATCACGTAACTCCTCCTGAGTCCCACAAGCAATGACATGTCCCTGATCGACAATAGCTACGCGGTCGCAAATTGCCGATACCTCTTCCATGTAGTGACTCGTATAAATAATCGTGGAGCCCATCCGGTTCAATTCTCGAACTGATTCTAGAATATGATTACGTGACTGCGGGTCAATCCCCACAGTAGGTTCATCCATAATAATCAACTTCGGGTGATGCATTATCGCACAGGCAATGTTCAACCTGCGTTTCATCCCACCAGAGAACGTTCGAGGTAATTCTTTAGCACGATCCTCAAGACCAACAAAACGTAGCGCTTCCATTACTCGATC
Organism: Paenibacillus segetis; assembly: GCF_014639155.1. NCBI lineage: Bacteria > Bacillati > Bacillota > Bacilli > Caryophanales > Paenibacillaceae > Paenibacillus > Paenibacillus segetis. Next base: position 70,409 of record NZ_BMFT01000005.1, on the reverse strand, counting down.
TTTGAGTTCACTACCACGAAGACCGTATAATTTTCCAAAAAACGCAATATTATCTGCGGCTGACATTGACTCATACAGCGCCAAATCCTGTGGGACGAGACCAATCTTCTTCTTCACTTCCAATGTCCGATCTTTGACTGAAATTCCGTCTACACGAATCTCACCTTGATCTAGCTTAAGTAAGCCAACGATCATATTTATCGTTGTACTTTTCCCGGCACCATTGGGACCAAGTAATCCAAAGATTTCCCCTTTCTCAATGTGTAGGTTCAGATGATCCACAGATAGCTTATCCCCATAACGTTTAACAACATCATTTACTTCTATAAATGCCATATGATTATCTCCTTCATAATTCGGACTCTATTTTATGAGTTCATTGTACCAATTCCGCCGTACTTCCAAAGGTCCTAATCGTCATGTATTCAAGGTGACTATAGTCACCTCTTAGGATAAAAACGATTGTGTTATAATAAATTCATCCTCGTTAATTTTTCCATATTTTTGAATGAAGGTTGGAAATTATGCCTAAACATTTGCTTTTATCATTGATGTACGGGATGGTGCTGACCCCAAGCTTCATCAATATTTTTGTAATGAGTGATCATTCATATGACCTATTTGTTATGCATGTTCTGTTATTCTTCGCTATCGTGGTACTCGGTCGTTTTCTCAAAAGAGAAGTTCATTTAACGGCATTAACTATAATCGAGATCCTCTTCTCTGCATGGATATGTATGACATACGGAAATTTAATGTTTATCTTAGCTTTAACTCCACTATTTGTTTACTTACTTCTGCCCAACATTACGTTACGCTGGATGATGTTTGGATTCCACCTGATCGCTGTAAATTATGCCCTTTTACAACAGCCCCCCGTCTTGATAGCAGCCAGTAATATTTTCTTAGTACTCATCGCTACTCTGGTATCCTTACTCCAACAAATGGATAGACGCAAAAATACGGCTTTACTTATGTACGACGAGCTGCGCAAAAAGCATTATGAACTTGATGAGTCTAAGAACCGCTTGGTCTTATTCACAAAACAAGTGGAAGGATTCGCCCAAGCTGAGGAACGTAGTCGTATATCCCAACAACTACACGATGATGTTGGACATCGCTTGATACGCACTAAAATGATGATGGAAGCAGCGCTTCAGATCATGCCGAACGATCAAAACAAAGGTATGCTTATGATGAGAGAAATTAGAGACCAATTGGCCACGGGACTAGACGAAATGCGTGCGACTGTTCGCCGTTTGAGACCCTCGACACAAGTTACTGGGATACATTCTCTAAGCCGTTTACTAGAGGAAATCGGCAGGGAAACTGGCATCAGGACAGCCCTTAATATCGAGGGGAACCCTCTCTCCCTCTATCCGAGTCAAGAAATTATTTTATATAAGAACGCACGCGAAGCGGTGACCAACGCCCTCAGGCACGGGCAAGCAGAATCAATTGAGATTACTATTTTGTATACCGATAGTGAGGTACGTATGTCCATTAGCAATGATGGTACCTTACCTGAGGGCAATCTCCAGCATATGGCTGGACTAGGGCTTGCGGGAATGAAAGAGCGATGTACTTTGGCCGGGGGATATTTAGAATTTTCTATACAATCACCTTTCACCATCATCACAAGGCTACCTATAACGCAGCATCAAAAGATCCAATGACAAAAGGAGATTAACTATGTCTAAGATAAAGCTACTCATCGTGGATGATGATCCATTTATTCGCGAGAGTCTAACCCTATTAATTGGAATGGATCCCGACATTCAAGTGATTGGGTCAGTATCAAATGGGGCGGAGGCTGTAGACTTCGTACAAGGAGGAGGGCAGCCTAACGTGGTGCTAATGGATATTCGGATGCCTATTTGTGATGGTGTGGAAGGGGCCCGCAGAATTAAGGCAATATCGGCAGATATTTCAGTTCTGATGTTGACTACATTTGATGATGACGAGTTTATACTCGAAGCGCTTCGAAACGGGGCCAGTGGATATCTACTCAAAAATATCCCGCCAGATCGGATTATTCAGGGGGTTAAAACAGTCCATAGCGGCAGCATGCTTATTCATCCAGATGTCGCACGCAAACTATCTGGGCTACTGCGCCCTTCTGTGCCAACCCCACCAGCAGATAAACTATCTGCCGCAGGTCTAACAACGGCCGAGCATAATGTTGTTTCGCTTATTGCAGATGGAATGTCTAATAAAGAGATTGCGCAACAGCTATATCTCAGTGAAGGCACAGTCAAGAACCACATAACCGAAATCCTTGGTAAACTAGGCGTTCGTGATCGTACACAGATCGCTATCCTGTATTGGAAGGGGCAACAAACACCTACCTAAATTCATGAATAGACAACAAAAAAGCAGCATATTCGCTAATGCGAGCAGGCTGCCTTGTCTTCAACAAATAATCATTGATCGATCTTTACACCTTTTGGTAACGATTTAGGATCGGTATTTGTATTCACAAGTTGGGGGAGCATTTTCGTTCCCTTCACCATTTCAGAGGAACACAGAGGACATACCGGAGTGTAATCAAACGCAAAATTATCCCTCATCCATCCGTTACAATCCTCACTGCTACAAGACCAAACCGGTGTATTCTCCTCAGGAATTTCTTCTAACGTTTTTTTACGGTAATTCATGCTTTTCCTCCTTTGGGTTTTGGAATGGGTCTATAAGATCCCGATACCCCAAAAATAACAAAAACTGCTCTTAACGCACGCGTTAAGAGCAGTTTAGCCTGCATTACAGTTTTACAACGTTTTCGGCTTGTGGTCCACGGTTGCCTTGAACAACGTTGAATTGCACACGTTGGCCTTCGTCAAGCGTTTTGAAACCTTCGCCAGTGATAGCGCTGAAGTGTACGAATACATCGTTTCCGCCTTCAACTTCGATAAAACCGAAGCCTTTTTCAGCGTTAAACCATTTTACTGTTCCTGTTTCCATGAGGGTACCTCCTAAAAAATATTAACATGCTCCTTTTTTACATAAAAAAATTCACATATTGAAAAAAGTTCCATTTACAAGAGTGACACTCTTTTCAATGTGTGAATATTAGTTTTGGAATGGCTCAAGTAATTTCATTATAGCCTCCTTTTAATTAAAATGCAAATCCTGTATTCTCTAAACTAAGAGAATCTTATCCCTCAAAAGTTGACTGCCTAAGTGCAACCCTTAATCAATAAGGCTTGCCAGGTTTACCAAACAAGTAACCCTGAGCCAATACCACACCACTATCCACACAAAATTGAAAATCCTCCATTTGTTCTACTCCTTCAGCCAGAGCCTTCCCTCCAAAAGCACTCGCTCGCTGTATGATAAGCTTAATCTGCTCTTGCTTTGCTTGGTCTTGGCTACATCCGCCAACTAAACTTCGATCAATCTTGATATAATCTGGCCGCAGTGCATCCATTTCTTCGAGCGTTGAATAACCTGATCCCACATCGTCAAGGGCCAAGGAAATCCCCTTCCGGCGACATACTTCAAATATCTCCTTCAAATGAGCCATATGTGTGATTCGTTCCGTCTCCACAACTTCAAATACGAAGTCCCGCGCGTCAAGAGACAGTTGCTCCATCGCAACAAATGTCTGATTTAGGCATTGATTCGGATTCTCAATAGAAGAAGGCAAAAAATTAATAAACCGCTTGATCCCCTGAGGCAAGTGTCGCGCACTCGTCTCAATAGCAGTCAATCTAGCAGCTTGATCTAATTGAGATTGAAGCCCAGTCTCTCTGGCTATATCAAATAGATCACTGGGATAAAAGAAATTTCTACTCGATGATGAACGCAGTAGAAATTCATATCCAATGACCTTTTTTTGGGTATTCACAATAGGCTGCATATGACTCTCAATACCTTGATTAACGATAATATTAATAATTCTGCGTCGATTTAGTCTAAACTCCATTTGAGGTATTGGGAACCATAAAGGAGATCGATCATGGCACTCTCCATTAATTAAGCTCCCAATTAACTCATCACCTGTTATTAAACAATAGTTATTCACGTATTCAAGTATCCGCATTGCCTCATCCCTTGATTCATACGAATACTGGCAATCAGATATATTGTTATCACGCAAATACCCCTGTTCATTCATATATGTTATCAATGACATTGAACACGGACGAAACGAGAATACTCCTTGTTCTTCAGGGTCCGTGTGAATGCCATGATTACAGCCCAACATATAAATCCCCCTTGAACTACCTTAGCAATGGACAAGGAAAATTATAACATGGTGCTATTCGTTCTTAGAGTGACCTTAGTCTCTTTCATGAACCCTACTTTTCCACATATGCAAATAAAGAATAGAGCTAACCTGTCATTCAAGTGGATAGATATTAAGGCTTTCTTCTCTTAATTTCATAAATGCATGCACCACATCTGGATCAAATTGAGTTCCGGCATGTCGCAATAATTCTAACCTGGCCTCACTTGTATGCTTTCTTCTTACATACGGTCGATGTGACAACATAGAGTCAAACGCATCAATAACGGCACATATTCTCGCCGATAATGGAATCTGCTCCCCACTCAAGCCTTCAGGATATCCTTTACCGTCCCATCGTTCGTGATGGTAACGAATTAATCCAATAATTTCACCGCTAAATCCCGTATTTGCTTCCACCATTTCTGCCCCTAGTACCGGATGCAACTTCATAATTTCCCATTGCTCGCTTGTTAAGGGAGTACGCTGAAGAATGAGCTCTTTCGGAATCATTGCCTTGCCAATATCATGTAAAAAGCAGCCACGAATTAGATTATCTTTACTCGAACTGCTAAGTTTCATCGGTACCGCTATTTTCTCAGCTAGGATTGCGACTCTCACACAATGCTGGTATGTCTCAGGATGTTTTCGCCATAACATACCAACCCACTTGACCGTATCTGGTTCTTTATCTAGATAAAGTTTCTTAGCTCCAATCGGAACAGTCACTTTCTTTTGCCTCCTACAACTAAGTCGTAATTACTCGAACTTTAGTCCCTATGACCCTCTTTAACACTCTTTCATGTTCCAACATAGATCGTGCCGATATAAACTCATAAAACTCCTCGATTTACCCGAATATCTTAATATGTATAGAAAATAAACCGATGTCGTACAATAACAATTATGCGACAATCCAAGTGGAAATAATAGTAGAAAATAGGTAGACTTTGTCGAGATGTCAATTAATATTATAGGACAAAATAGACACTTTGGCATAGGTGTAAAGTGTCAAATAATAGATAATAAGAACTAATTTCAATCGATATATTCTTGCAAGCAGTCTTGAACAAAATCTGGGGCTGCTTTCTTCATCTGCTCTACCGTATGTAAATAACGTTGTGTTGTATTAATATGTGAGTGTCCTAGAGTCTCTTGCACCTGCTGTAAAGAGGCTCCTTGAAGAAGAGCTAACGTAGCGTTTGTATGACGAAGCCAGTGAGGGGTCGGTCTCTTAACAAACCGACTGCGCTCGCCTGCAGCTTTGATTATCCTTTGGATCTGGCGTGGAGTGACCTGAAAAAGCACTAAGTCCTGATCGGGATCAGATGTATCACAAAGAGAACGGGCATGCTCCAAATACAGTTTCCAAAGTTGTTGAGGTACTTTAACTTCTCGAACCTTCCCTCGTTTTGCATGCGATATGGTAAGCCAAGTTGATGTCCCCAAGGCATCGTTATGAAAATCTCCCCATCTGATTCCTGAGAGTTCTGAAACACGGAGCCCTAAAAGCACAAGCGAAAGGCCAATTAAGTAATTACGCAAACTTTGTTCCCGCAAAATCTCTAATAATTCTCCGACTTCATTTTTGGTCAGATAATGGCGTCTGCTCGTAACCGTGGTAGTCGGAATACGAACACTAGCCGTTGGATTATGCTGAAATATACTGATGCCGTCTTCACTTCCCCATTTAAAGAAAGATTTCAAAGGAGCTATAAAGGCTGCTACACTTGCGGGTGCCAAGGGTCTTCCTGAGGTTCTATATATACCTTGAGTTAATGAAAGCTTGTAGGCTTCAATTTCTCGCCAAGTTACGTCTTTTAACGGGATACCCGATAAAAAGTTTTGGAAATCGCTAATCGCTCTATAATAATTTCTTCTCGTATTGGGAGCTGTAGTGCATACCGATAGAAACATCTGAATGATCTGCTCGTCAGTATAATTATGATCCGGAGAATGGGATGGAATTTTCTGTCGAAGTGCTAATAGATTATTTTCTGTTTTCATGTTATGTTGCCTCCTGTTGAATTCATTATGTAGTCGTACAATTGTTATTGTACGACATCTCAGAAATGAAGTAAGTCTCTCCAGGCAACTAACACTTCATCAACTCACAAAATTTGTCATTTTTCCAACTGCAAATTATTTAAAGCAACTAAAATCTTCCTTTGTACGTTTATATTTCGAGGGGGGATTTTTTTATGCGTTTTATGAAAGGGTTCGTTTATTTAACCGCCATTTTCTTATTACTTGTCGCGTGTTCCTCTGAGGGAGCATCTAAAGTGAGTTCACCTGATTCGCTACCTACTGAAACGAATTCGCCAGTCGGAACAATCACAAACAATCATTCAAGTGATAGTGATGGGAATTCTCCCCTTCCGAATACGTCCCTAAAGGAAATGAATGGAACTGCCGGGCAATTGTATGGATATACCTTCGAAGCGATGATGCAATTGGATGAGAACTTAAACACAGACATGAAATATATTGCCGTTGATCTCAATCCATTAACTCAATTAACTGAGGCAGACAAATTATACATTTTGAACTACTTAGAGCAGAAATTTAGTATAACTGTTCAAGACAACACATTGGAGCAGCTCATTGAGAAAGAAGACCTAAAGGAAGACTTGTTGGTCCTAGAAGGCACTTTACTGCGCATAGAAAAGGTTGAGTTAGGTGAAGACACGGCCGTCATCACAGGATCAAAGTTTCGCTCCGGAACTGGTAGCGTCGGCACAAAGATTGAGCTAATACTCGAAAATGATTCATGGAAGGTAGCTTCTGCTGCCATGACCTGGATCAGTTAAAACTAAATCATTACATACGGAAGCCGCTTCCTACTGGAAGCGGTCCATTCATACGCAAAAAACGCCTGCTATTCGCAGACGCCTTATTAATGAAGCATTAGAAAAAAACTATTCTTTAGACAACATCATAACCTTGTTCTTCGATGGCTTCTTTAATAGCTTCAACTGTCACTTTGCTCTCATCAAAAGATACGCTAACATTTTTAGCATTCAAATCAACCTTTGCCTCTGCCCCAATTTCAGCAATAGCTCCTTCTACCGATTTAACACAATGACCACATGACATACCTTCTACGTTCAAAATAATATTTTGCATGAATAATTCCTCCTAAAAGTTTTGTTAGCATTACTTCCTTGATTATTGTTCGTACAAAACTTACCTCGAAAGCATACACTTAGTTTTGTTAGCATTACTTCCTTGATTATGGTTCGTACAAAACTCACATCGGAAGCATACACTTAAGTTTTGTTAGTATAACTTCAAATATTATTTCATTAACTTGTTCATTGTAACCAATAACTCATCAACAACATTGTCTTCTCCAGCCTGAATACGTTCAATTATGCAGCTCTTCATATGGCCCTCGAGGAGTAAACGTGCCACACTATTCAACGCAGACTGTGCAGCAGCAATTTGATTAAGCACATCATCGCAGTAGGTATCCTTCTCGATCAAACCTTTGATTCCGCGAATCTGACCTTCAATTCTATTCAATCGGCTTGTTAAATTACTCTTCGTCGCTTCCGAATGATGACTGTTTCTGATCTGCATGCCGCCCTGTTGAGTGTCTTCTCCAGCACAATGCGATGGATGAGACTGACTCTCTTTTACCACATTACCCCTCCTCACAAAACCCATTAGCTTTGCCTTACATGATCATTATAACATACCCCATGGGGGTATGTGAAGTAAAAAATATAATCATTCTCTTACTGTTCTCTCTAGCAAGTAGAAGTATACATCCTTGTGTACGGCTTAGAATTAAATGTCCTTATACGAAAAAAATCACCTCGGGCGCAGATATATATCTGCACCTAAGGTGATATAAATTTACTATAAGAATCATGCAATAGCGTTTGATTACTTAATCTGGTATCCCCAAATCATTGTAAACAATGTACCAAATATTGTGACCAGACCTACAACTACCGCGTAGGCAAGATTTGTATACAGTGCCGACTTCGATTTGTTCTCACTAATATGCATGAACATGAACAGCTGAACACCCAACTGGATGACCGCACAAACGAGGAGAATAGTTAGACCCATCGCTACGGAAAGATCCCAGACGACCACGGACAATGCAACGACTGAAAGGATAAGCGAAAATAGATATCCCATCACGTGTTGAACCGGGAATAGCTTTTTCATATCACATCAGTCCTTTCAAATATACAAAACTGAAAATGAAAATCCAGACAACGTCAAGGAAATGCCAGTATAGCGAGAATATAAACGACTTATTTGACGTCTCTAACGTGAAGCCTTCACGCCGGATTTGTAGCATAAGTCCTCCACCCCACAGCAAGCCCATGAACACGTGCAGTCCGTGTGTTCCTAGCAGTACAAACAAGCTGGAGAGGAACGCACTAGTCTGAAGCGTTGCTCCTTCATTTACGTACGTTACAAACTCCGTAATCTCTACACCAAGGAACACAAGGCCCAATAGTAGTGTGATCGAGAAGAACACCATTGCAGGCTTTTTCAGTCCAAGCCGCATACTATGAATCGCAAGACCGCAGGTAAAACTACTGGTCAAGAGTACAAATGTTTCAATGAGCACAGGGCCCAGTTCAAATATTTCTTTAGCATCAGGTCCATTACCTGTACGAGTCCACAAGGTCAGATAGACGGCAAACAGAGTCGAGAAGAGCACAATTTCTGCTCCAAGGAACAACCAGAATCCTAAAATCCGGTTACTATTCTCTTCTGATTGATATTCAAGTGGCAAAGTATTGTCTAATTTCATGACTGTTCACCCCGCAATCTTTGTTCCGTCTCCCTAATTTCTTTGACCGAGATATGACGTCCATGATCGCGTTCGAAAGAACGTACCGCGAGCATGATGACAATGCCTATGCCGAAGATAATTGAAGGAACCCACCAGCTAAATACCATACAGAATCCAAAGGCCATAAAGATCATACCTAGGATAAACGGTTGTCCGCTATTGTTAGGCATATGAATCTCTTCGTATTCACCTTCAGTTAAAGGTTGCCCCGTCTTCTTGGATTCCCAGAATGGATCTAAACCATTCACCTTAGGAATAAGTGCAAAGTTATATTCTGGAACCGGGCTAGGAATACTCCATTCCAGTGTACGTGCATCCCACGGATCATTTGTAGTATCTCTCTTCGCATAACGGAAGCTCCAGTAAATGTTATATACAAGGTATACAAATCCGAGAGCTAGACCGATAGCACCGATCGAAGCAATCATATTTAATGGACCAAAACCTGTTTCTGCCGAATACGTGTACGTACGACGTGTCATTCCCTTGAGTCCCAAGAAGAACAACGGCAGGAACGTCACATTGAAGCTGACTGCGATCAACCAGAAGGCCCGTTTGCCTTGGCGATCGTTCAATCTGAAACCGAACATTTTCGGGAACCAGTAGTAGAAGCCAGCTAGGACGGCGAATACAGTACCCGGAATTAATACATAGTGGAAGTGGGCAACCAGGAACATTGTATTATGATACTGGTAATCGGCACTTGCCATTGCGAGCATGACACCTGTTACACCACCGATCGTAAAGATCGGAATGAAAGCAAGTGAGTATAACATCGGTGTCGTAAACTCGATCTTGCCCTTTCGGAGTGTAAATAGCCAGTTAAATATTTTAACCCCGGTAGGGACCGCGATAGCCATCGTTGAGATGGAGAAGAAGCCATTAACTGTAACTCCATGCCCCATTGTATAGAAGTGATGCGCCCATACAAGGAACGACAATAGCGAGATAACAACCATACTGTATACCATCGATTTGTAACCATATAGGTTCTTGCGTGAGAATGTTGAAATGATCTCACTATAAATACCAAACGCTGGCAGTATAACGATATAAACCTCAGGATGGCCCCATACCCAGAACAGGTTGGCCCAGAGCATATCCATACCACCGTTTGCCATGGTAAAGAACTGTGCACCGAACATACGGTCAAACATCATCAAAGCTAGTGAAACCGTTAGTACCGGGAACGCGAACAAAATAATAACGTTCGTGATCAGAACAGACCATGTAAACATCGGCATACGCATTAATTTCATACCAGGCGCACGCATTTTAAGAATCGTTACCAAGAAGTTCACACTTGTTAACAAAGTACCTATCCCTGCAATCTGCAACGCGATAGAGTAATAGTTATTACCTACAGTCGGGCTAAGCTCTATACTTGCTAGTGGGAAATAAGCCGTCCAACCTGCATCTGGTGAACCCCCAATAACAAATGAAATGTTTAGTAGCATCGCACCGGCGAAGAACAACCAGAAGCTGACTGCGTTAAGTCTTGGGAAAGCAACGTCTCTAGCACCAATTTGCAGTGGTACCACGACGTTCATCAGTCCTATAACAAATGGCATCGCCATAAATAGAATCATGATAAGACCGTGTGTGGTAAATATTTCATTGTAATGCTGCGCGTCCAAAAGTCCATTCTCCGGAACAGCGAGTTGGGCTCTCATAAGCAACCCGTCCATACCACCGCGGAAAAGCATCAGTAGGGCAGCAATAATATACATGATACCGATTTTCTTATGGTCAACAGTCGTCAACCATTCACGCCACAGGTAACCCCATTTTTTAAAATAGGTCAGACCAACGACAATTGCGAGTGATGCCAGAACAATACTAGCCATCGCACCGTAAATCATCGGTTCCCCTGTAACGAAAAATTCATCCCATTTCATTTCGAATATACCCCCTTCCAGTTTTAGTTACCATTCGTCGTGTTATCTGTGGAATGGTCCATGTCCATATTGGAATGATCCATCTCGGAGTGATCCATTTCAGAGTCCGAATTAGATTCGGAATCCGTTGAACCTCCATGATCATGTCCAGCATTCTCACCCTCAGGCGCTGGACGGAAGTCCAAGTGCGTTGAGGTATATGTTTTTCTACCTACAAAGTTCGTTTCCAACAATGTATTAAATTCTTCCTCGGTCAATTCCGAAGCCGTATTCTTAACATCTTTAATCCACTCTGCATATTCTTTGTCCGACATCGCTAGAACCTCAAACTCCATTTGGGAGAAGCCTTTACCCGAGAAGTTAGAGTTCTTACCAACGAAAGAACCCTGATGCTCTGCTACAAGGTTAAGCGTGTTAACCATATCGCTCATGGCATATTTCTGGCCGCCAAGTTGTGGAACCCAGAAACTCGTAATTGCACTGAAGGAGTACAATCTAAATTCTACTGGGCGATTAACAGGAATGTTAACATAGTTAACTGTTTCAATCCCTTCCTCTGGATAGCTGAAATGCCATTTCCAGTCCGAGGATGACGCATAAATAACCAACGGTTTCTGATCCTCATAACCCGCTGGTACCTTCTCCACCGCACTAGTACTACGTACCGTAACGACAGACAATACAGTGACAATAATGATTGGAATGACAATCCAAATCATTTCTAACAACCAATTCCCCTCTTCGTGGGGTGGTTCATAATCTGGTGCCGCTTTAGAAGCGCGGTATTTGGAGATTATAACCACGTACAACACATAAACAACTAGCAATATAAGCGCCATTACTATCATAGAAAAAATAATGACTTCAGATTGGGTCTTGGCCACAGGACCTTTCGGATTCAATACTGCTAATGAATTACAACCGGTCAGGAGAACAAGAAGCGCTGAAAAACCAGCAAGCAGCAACCCTTTCCTTTTCATAGGATACCGATACCCCTTTCTCTAAATATCGTCAGCCCGAACTCATCAGGAGGACTTCATATAACATCTAGAACCTATGTTATGGAAGCACCAAATTAATTACAAATCATAGAGAAAGTAAATTATGTAATATTATTACATTTAATTATAGATCCATCATACTTTTTCCGTACATAAGTCTCATATATACCGATATTCGGTCATATTCAGCCAAATAATCCGATTTCAATAATTGTTCACAATAGTCGTCTCATGTGCATAAGTTCGGAAAATTGTCATATAATTTACCCAGTTTGTGATTCTTGTCACTTATAAAAAATAAAAAATCACCAAGTCCAAAAATTAATTACTAGGACTGGTGATTTTTTAAACCTATTTATATTCAGTTTGCACTCACTTCGCCTGACTGGGGATCAAATGAGAAGAATACTTCTCTACCGTCCATATCCGCATAGAAGATCAACTTTCCATGATTCCAGAATCGAGTGTATACCTCTTTCGGTTTCACTCCCATAATTTGCTCGGACAATATCGTCATTTTATGATCTGGCAGATGATATATTACCAAATCCGGCTTACCATTCAACTCAGTCGATATGGCTACATTTTGGCGCGTATCATCCAGTTGTAAGAGATATGAGCTTGAAGCTCCCTCAATAGTACATACCTCAGTAAATTGTTTGGATTCCATGTCATATCGCAACAATCCAAGCTCTGACTGATCGCCACTTGCCCGTGTCACGGTAAACCATAACGTATGATCCTCCTCCACATGCAGCAGACTCCAAAGCTTACCATTTTCCCATGTACCTTTATGAGGTATATCCTTTAGTTCCATCAGAGGATCACCTTGTTTTTCTCCCTCCACTACTCTATATGCAGCATCTCCCCACACAGCGACTGTAATGTTATCTAACTGCAGCATATCACTGATTTTATATCCAGTAGGGGTATCCGTAACGACATAGCGAACTTTATCAATTTCATAATATGGATCAAGATAGGACAAATAAGTTTCGGCATCCACATAGGTTTTCCCATCCACTTCACCATTACCAAGAATTCGATAACCAATCTGCCTTGGACTCGTTCCTTTTAGATAACCAGGATCATAATTAAAAAACGTATGCGCAAACTCCTCGTCCCTATATATCAAAGCCTTGATGGAACCTGCAACGATATCTTCAGGCCCTGGTTTTGATGCAGCAATCTGAAACCTCACTAATTTCTTGAACACCGTATTTGTATGAAAAACCTTGTAAACAAATAACCGCTGATCATCATGGCTCCATGTTGGTTGTTCAAAGGTATATCGTGCCTGTTGTTTCCCTTCTACTAACTCGCCATTCTCCCATGCATCTGCAAGTTCGTTCTGGGTCATCTGCTTTTTGGTGTTAAAATTCGTATCCGCGATCCATACATCTTCTAACACCGGATCACCTTGCGATTTAATGTATGCCACATACGAGCCATCATTAGAGACAGCAGGATACCTTCCACTATCAAGCACCTTTTCTTCTCCACGCTTCAAATCCCTGTATATAATCTGATGATCTCTTTCGAAGAACAGTCCATTTTGTCCTGCCACATAAGAAGGATACTGTCCCTTCACGATTGAACGAACCGTTCCATTATCCAAACTTAGCTCATAAATTTGCCCTTGCGAGGACTCCGTTTCTCTATCTATCTCATTCTTAAGCTGTGTCCGACTCACAAACATAATATTTCGACCGTCCGGCGACCAAGCGGGTGTCTCCAACAGTCCATAATCACTTCCCCCCAGCAATAGCAGTCGACTGGATTCATCAGCGATATTATACAAATACAAACTTCCTTCCTGAACATATACCAGCTGCGTACCATCCGGTGACACTCGAACAAAATTAATATTTCCGTCGATTAATTTGTTGTACTCCGAACTACTTAAAACGTATAAACCGTCCTCATTTAATGGCAAGTAGATCGTACCTTCATACTCCGCCATCCCCGCACTATTCTCCCGCCCTAACTGTTGATCAAAGGAAAATTGATCAAACAAATGTAGCGATGCCGCCTCGACTTTATCCGTATCTCTTTGAGATAACCACAATGTTGAAAACAAACATAATCCTGCTATCGCAATTGCCAGTGCACCAAATTTCCAGCGTGAACGATGGCGCTTTACAGTATCAATTGATGACGAACCCCGTTTTCCCTTCATATTGTGTTCCTGTAGCAAAGATTCTCGAAGTTCCTGCTTCAACTCTTCATTCACAGGAAGACCCCTACGCAACCTCTCCACGGTCTCGTTCCACTGTTTCTCATCATTCATCGTTCTCCACCTCCAATACATCTATTAATAAATGTCGCCATCTTTCCCTTAATGCGGTGTGCCTTAACTTTTAACCACGACTCTTCCTTTCCAAGCATTTCACCGATTTCTACATATTTCAGTCCAACAACATACTTAAGGTTCATAATCTCTCTTTCCTCCGGAGTAAGTGCACGAAGCGATTGTTCCAAGCAATCATTTCGTGGATCACTCACAGTAAAAGACAATTGAACCTGTGAATATCCAAGGACTTCCGGATCGTGACCATATGGGTAGTCCTTTTTTCGACGATAGTAATCGATCACTGTATTACGACTGATTGTCATCAACCACGGTTTCCATTGATCAGGCTCTACTGCTCCAACAGTATCTAATCTTTGAAATACTTTACGAAAAATCTCACTTACTAAATCATCTGTAACCCATCGATCTCCGGTTTTAAATAAAACAAATCGGTATACATCATCAAAGTACTGATCATAGATACTCATAAAATTCTCATGCAACCTGTTGCACCCCCTCACAAGGATCAATCGAATCAACGTATCCAAAGGTATCAACTAAATAAAAATTCAAAAATTGTTATGTATAATGACGCAAAAAACCGCAAGACACTAGAGGCTCTTGCGGCTTTGGTTTATTAATAGCGAATAGCTTAATTAATTCTACAATAATTCTTTACGAAGTTGCTCTGGAGATTTCGGAGAGAGCAGACCATACGGGATGTCGAAAACGGTCTTCGCCCCAGCTTGTCCATCCTTCGAGAGCTTGTAAACTGCACGTGCATAAGCTACAAGAACACTTGCGGTAAATTCTGGATTGCTATCAAGCTTCAATCCAAATTCAATAATCTGTGTACTGTTCTCACCTGTGCGACCGCTTCTTAGCACCGTTCCACCGTGAGGCATCGCAGCGTGATTGCTCTTCAGTTCCTCTTCACTAATAAAGTTAACGGTTGTCACGTAATCCGAGAAATAGTTAGGCATTTCTTTAATCTCACGTTCGATCTTCGCTTTGTCCGCGCCTTCTTCTGCCACAACGTAGCACTCACGAAGATGCTTGTCTTTTGTAGCCAACACAGGGTTCTCACCCTTACGAACACTCTCTACTACGGATTCTACAGGAATCGTGTATTGGACACCGTTCTTAACTCCCTCAACACGACGAATCGCATCAGAATGGCCTTGGCTAACACCTTTGCCCCAGAATGTGTACTCTTTACCTTCTGGAAGAACAGCTTCCGCAAGTAAGCGATTCAATGAGAACAATCCAGGATCCCATCCAGTAGAAATAACACTAACATTTCCACCTTCTAGAGCCGCTACATTTACTTTATCGAAGTATTCAGGAATCTTCGCATGGGTATCAAAACTGTCGACAGTATTAAACAACGCCGCAAGTTCCGGTCCTTGCTCTGGAAGGTCGGTGGCCGAGCCTCCGCAAAGGATCATTACATCTATATCACCTTTGTACTTCTCAACCTCAGAAATATGAACGACACCATTACTTGCCGCCACATCGTCAGGGTTTCTTCTGGAAAAAATTGCGCGTAGTTCGAAATCGGGATTTTGTTTCAGCGCTTTTTCCACGCCACGGCCCAAATTTCCGTACCCTACGATACCTACTTTGATGTTCGATGCCACTAACATTTCCTCCTTCAAATAAAATCTAATATTCATTTTATCTTACTATCATCCATTTTTAAACATCTAACATTATAAGTAAATAACTTTTCCTACGGAGATAGTGGGGATGTACTTTTATTTCACATTATATACACATACAAATGATCTCTTAATGTGTGATATATGTCACACTATAGCTATGTTCTTTTAAAAAAAATAATTGTACAATGAGTTCTATTGTTAGATTTGTCACAGTTATTTTCAAAACTCCATGGAAAGTGAGTTGATATTACGTAAGATGTGGAAAAAATGGTCGGTCATCCTATGCCTATTTGGCTGTCTTTTTCTATCTTTGCCTGAAATGCTATCTGCTCATGCATATATCATATCTTCTTCTCCAACGGACAATGAAATTCTCACACAGTCCCCGGATTCTGTATACGTTATTTTCAATGAACCGATTGAGGCAGCGTTCCAATCTCTTACCGTCATAGGACCTTCTGGTGAACGTGTAGATCAGAATAACTCTTCGATTTCGTCGGACAACCCCGCTAAATTAAGCGTCGATCTACAGTCAGGCTTGCCAGAGGGTGTGTATAGTCTGAAATGGAAGGCTCTCTCAGGTGATGGCCATAACGTCTCTGGCACTATTGCATTCCAGATTGGCAATAAGCAGGTAGGCGAAGTCAATCAAGTTTCAAAGAACGATGGTCATAGTCTGCCTAGCTGGGATCTACTTCTCGTCCGCTGGCTTCAATACAGCGGGATGGCACTATTCATAGGGGGGCTTATATTCCACCTGTTTCTGTTACCTCATACAGAGAAGATCAAACTAAGGGGAGTTCTTCTACCGCGCAGCAAAGTCATGCTTCTTCTTGGCTTTGGATTAACCTCTGCAGGAATCCTACTGAACCTACCACAACAAGCCGCGAGTGACGCAGGTGTATCATGGAGCAAAGGATGGAATAACGAATTGATCAGTGAGACCCTTCGTGGTACTACCTTTGGAGAGATTTGGGGATATGAAGCATTACTGTTGCTAGTACTTTCCGGATTAATTTTTGGGATTATCGCTCGGGCCAAAGCCGATTCTACTCCTAGTATAGGGGACATGATCTTCACAGGATTAGCCTTCCTATGCAGTCTCGGTATTCTACTCTGCAAAGCATTCATCGGTCATGCATCCGTTGCTACATGGAAGAATGCCGCGGTGACAGCAAATTTTCTCCATCTAAGTGCCGCTTCCTTATGGATTGGAGGACTATTGTCACTTGCATTCCTGCTTCCCGGTATTGGTAGACACGGCTCAAAAGACCGAGATCTGAAACCTGTTTACTGGGAGACCATAGGGCGCTTCTCCTTACTGGCCTCGATCTGTGTTGTGATCCTTCTGGCAACAGGAATTTATGGTAGCTTAATATATGTTCCAACACCTTATGCCCTTTTCCATACGGACTACGGACAGATTCTTCTGGCTAAAGGGTTTCTAATGCTAGTCATGTTAGCTCTTGGTTTGTCTGGATTTCTGCGAGGGAGACGGAAACAAAGATCACTTGGTTCCGGCATTTGGATTGAGTTTGGTACCGGGATACTCGTGCTCTTCCTGGCCGCTATACTGGCCAACCTCCCTACTGCTGCATCGAGCCCTGGCCCCCCTATTCTTACAGGAACGGCACCAGGGGGATATAAAGTAACCGTCAATATTTCGCCTAATACCCTGGGAATGAATCATTTTAAATTAGATTTACAGGCACCAGATGGGAAGCCACTCCAGAACATTGAACAGATTACGCTCAAACTTACCTCTAAGGAAATGGATATGGGTGTTACCGAGATCACTTTCCCCGGCGATAAGCTGTATGAGGCAGATGAATTGATTACAATGGCTGGGCGCTGGAATGTCTCTGTTCATGTACTACTCAAGTCATTAGACGTTATTGATCTGAATTTACCACTAACCGTTGGCCACTAATAAAAATATGAAGAAGCAGGAGTGACATTATGAAAACCTTCAAAAACCGCCTTAGCATTCTTAGCTTAATTACACTAACCGGACTGTTATTATTCTCGGGTATAGCAAGTGCCCATGTTACGGTGAAACCTGGGGTTTCTTCTCCAGGCGCATGGGAAACTTACAGCATCAAAATTCCTGTCGAGAAAGATATCCCAACCGTTAAAATTTCGCTTAAAATACCAAGCGGTTTAGAGTTCAAACAGTACCGTCCCGTTCCCGATTGGAAAGTCGAGCTAGTCAAGGATGAGACCGGATTGGTAACAACAGTTACATGGGAAACTGAAGGCGAAGGCATCCAGCCTGAACAATTTCAGGAGTTTGAATTCGTAGCGAAGAATCCCAGCGATGAAATGAACCTTGCTTGGGATGCATACCAATATTATAGCGACGGTAGCATTGTAGAATGGACCGGTGAAGAGAACGCCGACAAACCTCACTCGATTACGAAGGTGACGACACAAGCTGTTGTAGAAGCTACAGACGGACATGACCACGACGGTGAACACACATCCGATAGCGGAATTGTTGCAAGCCCAAATGAAGGTGCTGAAGCAGCTCAAAACGGTTCGTCAACAGCAAACATATTGAGCACCGTTCTATCAGGATTAGCATTGCTTGTCTCCATTATTGCACTTTGGATTTCTCTGCGTTCCACTAAGAAGTCATCCTAATTTTATACTCTAACCACAACGAGCCTCCGAATCCCGCCAGTATAACTGGCAGATTCCGGAGGTTCGCTATTTTATCACTATACAATTGTTTATTTTGCCCCTAACGGTAGAGAATTTCCAGGGCCACTTGTATTCTTTGCCTTCTCAGGTGCGATCCCGAGCAAACACAAGAAGGCTAGTAACATACCAGCTGAGGCGCTAATAAAGAGCGCTGAATATCCAAAGGAATCAATCAACCAACCGAGCAGCGGCGGAGATGTGATCGCTGCAAGAGAGGATACGAAATAATAGATTCCCGTCCGCGTACCGATACTCTCCTCTTTGCCTGTCGATACAATCCACGGGTACGAATTAATATTGATACATGCCCAGAAGATCCCGCCAATAATAAGAAACACCCGTAGCAATAGGACCGATTCGATGAATATTAGCGAGCCGAAGATCACGACTAGGCCAACAACACCGATCGAGATAATTTTTTTCTTCCCAAACTTAGCCCCCAGCCAACCACTAGGTAATGCAAAGATAAGGAAAGCAAGAGAGAAAAAGGTCAACGAGAAGGAAGCCGCGCTATCCGACATTCCTAATTGATTTTTACCATATAAGGTAAAGAGAGCTTCAACCCCCTGATAGGCAACAAACCAGAAGAAGATGGCTGCTAGTATTAATACTGTGGTCTTGTCCAGTTGGTCTTTTATTCGTACTGGATTTTTGGGTTTTGCTTCTGAGGAGACACCGATTCCACCACCCAGAGTTATCGGTTCCTTGATCGTCGCTTTTAGCACAATCATGGAGATCAACATCACAATTCCTGCACTTAGAAACGGAAGATACGACCCCACACCATACAATTTAGAACCGATACCAAAAGCAAGCACGGAGCCAAGTCCGCCCATAAAATTAATGACTCCATTAGCCTTCGTTCGTAAGTGGTCCGGTGTAATGTCAGGCATCAGAGCAACCGTCGGAGAGCGGAATAAGCTCATGGACAAGTTCATCAGAACCATAAATATGACTAACGTAAGAAAACCCGTATGTAAGGGAATCATGGTGGCAAAGACTGCGCCAAGTGGCATACCAATCAACAAATAAGGCATACGCCGTCCGTATTTGGTATTCGTCTTGTCACTACGATGCCCAATCCATGGCTGCAAGAACATGGCAAAGTAATTATCAATCGTCATCATAAACCCGATCATTGCAGTACTCTTCAAATAGTTGTCCAGAAATAATGGAACAAACGCATTGTATAATGCCCAAGTTATACTGATGCTAAAAAAACCAAGACCAAGCAGCCAAGTCTTCTTCACCCCATCACACTCCCTGTGCTAATAATATTTCTGCCAACCGATCCGGATAATCGGTAATAATACCTGCAACACCTAATTGAATGAGTGCTTTCATCTCACTTTGTTCATTAACTGTAAACGGATGATACACGACACCCTGCTCCTTAGCTGCTGCAACAAGTTCTGGAATCACTGCATACTTGTATGCATGCAATGCATCTGCGCCAATCCGTTTTGCATAATCCCATGGCTCATACAGCCCTTCCATGTACAAAATGCCTGTACGAATTTCCGGTGCTATTTTCTTGCACTCCACCAAGGAATAATGATTGAAGCTAGAGATAATTACGCGTTCCGATAATTCATATCGCTGCACCATCTCAATGACTTTTCGCTCGATTTCCGGATACATGACGACACCATTTTTCAGTTCCAGGTTGATGATAGCCTCACCCGGCTTCACAAGCGTAAGAAGCTCCTCTAGTGTAGGAATTTGCTCTCCCCTGTAGTCCTCATGAAACCAAGAACCAACCTCATGAGACTTGATTTCCTCTAATGTCAGATCCTTCACCCAAGCTGCTACACCAGCCGTACGGTGCAGATTTTCATCATGAATCAATATAAGATGACCATCCTTCGTCATTTGTACATCGGTTTCAATCCCCGTTGCCCCAAGCTCCAAAGCGCGGGTAAAAGAAATAATCGTGTTCTCCGGATAAAGTCCTGCAGCGCCGCGATGCGCAAAGTTAATGATTTGAGTCAAAATATTGTCCTCCTCAGGTAACATGATCTTTTCTTACTATACTTGTATATTGTAAAGCCCGTATAAAGCAGAGGTGTTCTGCACCTCTACTTTACCCGTCACGCCAGCTATTTCTCCTTCAGATCTTATACCTGAGCTTTCAGCTCGTCATTTAGCCAAGCAGCTTCCACTGCAGCTCTAGAGTCATTTACAATATCCCCTGGCTTACTGGCCTTACCAATAATGTAGCCCTCAAAACCAAGACCAACAAAATCAAATGTATGTTTGAGTTGTAGAATTAATGGTAATGCTTTGATTCTCGGATTATCTCCCCCAACAACAATGACGTATGCCTTTTTCTGAGCAATCGTCCCTTTAAAATCGTAACTTGAATCACGCAGACTTTGTGACCATCGATCGATAAAATTTTTCAAAGTCCCTGAAATCCCGTACCAATACACTGGAGAAGTAAACACAAGAACATCGTGTTTCAACACTTCCCTAATAATCTCATCGTAATCGTCATCTACCGCATCAAAGCCACCCTCATCATGTCTTTGATCGTGGATCGGTAATATCTTTTTATCTCTAAGTTTAATCTCGGTATGAGGAATTCCATCCAGAACTAATTGTGCTAACCCTTCGGTGTTCCCACCGTCTCTTGTGCTGCCGTGTAAAACTGCAATACTCATGTACCGCACTTCCTTTCTCATTATGGATGTGATGTGATCCATCTGATGGAACAGCTTCCCTATTGTTATACTACGTTTTATGCAATTTATGCCAGCCCAGACTTCATGACTGGGAACCTACCCGACCAAAGTCTAGTCAACAAAACAGTCTGCAGGCCGTTATCAGACGTCTGCAATCCCGTTAGAATTAAGACATGAACAACGGACACATACTTTAAATAAATCCAATTAATCAATATATAGAAAGCGAGTGGTTAGAGATGAAAAAATTATATCGTTCTGTAACAAACAAGCAAATTAGTGGTTTATGCGGTGGAATTGCTGAGTGGTTAGGGATCGACCCGACGGTTGTACGTTTAGTCGCTGTAGTTGCGGTGATGTTCAGCTTCGGAACGGTAGTGGCCTTGTACCTGATCGCAAGTCTCATCGTGCCGAAAGAACCAACTTATGGCTTCGGACCCGATGATCAATTCTCAAGCTATTAAGATCTTAAAATCCAATACAACTAATTCTAAAGGAGCGAAATCAAATGAACCTATTCGACAGACTATCTAACTTAACGAAAGCTACACTCCACGAGGTATTGAACAAAGTCGAGGATCCAATCATGATGACAGGACAGTACTTACGTAATCTGGAAGAAGATATATCAACAGCGGAAGGCATGCTCAAACAGCAAAAAATGACGGTTAGCACACTAGAACGAAAAGCTAAAGACGCTGAGGAAGATGCGAAGAAAAGTGAACTTAATGCCCTAACTGCTCTACAAGCAGGAAATGAAAGTCTGGCTCACCAATCTGCTGCCGGTAAAATCCACTTCGAAGAGCAAGCAGCTAAATATGCAGCTGAAGCAGAGGAAGTTCGTAGCAACATTGTTGAACTAGAAATTCGCCTGCAAGAAGGCAAAGAGGAATATACTCGTCTGAAAGAAAAGCAAAGCGAATTGGCTGCTAGAGCTCGCAAAGCGAAGGAACGGGCACAAGCTGTACGCCCAAACTTCAGCCGCGGCATTGAAAGTGGAGATGCAGCTAGAGGATTCCAACGAATGGAAGAAAAGATTCTGGAGTGGGAAGCTGGCGCTGAGGTTTCCAGTCAACCATTTACGACTAGCAATAACGTTAGCTCCGCACCTGTAGAAGATGACTCGGCAGTTCGTGAAGAAATCCAGCGGTTAAAAAACAAATTGTCCTCGAAGTAATCTCAAATCATTTACCCCGTTTACTTTATATAAAGAAGAGCCCTGGACAACATCCAGGGCTCTTCCATTTAAGTATTATTTCTTCAAGTCTTTACCTGACTTGAACACTTCAGCAATCGCTCCCAAGCTACCAAGAGTCTCAATCGCATTCGAAGGAATAAAGACTTTATTAGCAGGACCTTTTGCTACTTCAGTTAGAGCTTCGAAGGAACGGTAAGCTAAGATTTCCTCAGTCAAACCGGAAGTTGCCAAGAACTCAATCCGTGCTTTCTCAGCTTCGGCAACCGACTTAATAGCTGCTGCTTCCCCGAGTGCTTCCAATTCCTGCGCTTGACGTAAACCTTCTGCTTCACGAATACGAGCTTCTTTATCACCTTCCGCCTTGAGGATCTTACTTTGCTTATCCCCTTCTGCACGCAGAATCATATCCTGTTTAGCAGCTTCAGCTTCTAGAACGATAGCCCGTTTATTCCGTTCAGCTTTCATTTGTTTATCCATCGATTCTTGGATATCAAGCGGTGGCTTAATGTCGATAACCTCAACCCGCTCAATTCTTACGCCCCACTTCTCAGTTGCTTCATCCAGGGCAACCCGGATCTCAGTGGAGATCTTTTCCCGACCGGACAATGTTTCATCCAGTTCCAGCTTACCGATAATTTGACGCATTGTAGCCGTTGAAATGTTTCTTACACCGTATACATAATCGGAAATACCATAAGTAGCTTGTTCTGGACCTACTACTTGATAGAAAATAATCGTATCAATTTGTACTTGAACGTTATCTTTCGTGATTACGGTTTGTGGAGGTACATTTGCTTGTTGGATCCGCAAATCATGATTAATACGCACCTGATCGATCACTGGAATCAAAATGTTAAGACCTGGTGTCAGCAAACGGTGGAACTTACCAAGCCGTTCTACAACCCCTACCCGCTGTTGTGGTACGACTTTAACAGTAAGCGAGATAAATACAACAACTACTAAAAGAACGATAACAATAATTGCCCATTGCATTAAATAATTTCCTCCCATCTTTGCACTTCGATAATGGTACTGCCTCGTTTCATTACACGGACTAATTCATCCTTACGCAGAGCCTCAAATGACGTAGCGCTCCACGTATCTCCCCCAATCTTCACAATACCAAATTGGCCTGGTTCGATTGGTTCGACAACTACTCCCTGCTTCCCTACTAATTCGGTACCGATATCCTGAAATCCTTTTGATGCGCGCAATCGTTTGACGAGCGGCTTGGAAAAAAAGGTCAGGACCAATGCAACCAAACAACCGACAGACACTTGCAACAGGATTCCCTCTGGAGCAATTAGTGCGATAATTGCTGCAACCGCTGCTCCCAGACTCAACCAGAGTAGGTAGAATGTTAGCGTCATCATTTCAAACACTAACAAGATTCCTGCGGCAATCAACCAAATTACCCATGCATGCATCTAATAGATGCACCACCTTTCCGCATTATAATATTAGTATACGGGTATCTAAGTAAAAAGTATCAATAAATAAAGTTTTTATGTCCTAAAACTTATCCAGAATATTAAAAATCAGGACTTTTTTACGTTTCCCCTCCCAAAATAATACATAATTTGATATTTTATGATATTAATTCAAATTGATTTGTTTTTCAAAAGGGAATTTGTCCTCTTACTGCTTCACGTCCAATTAAATCGATTTGCTCCCAGCGCCGTGATCTCCATCGATTTCTTAATAGCAAAGTTTTAATCCATTCATCACATATAAAAGCAACATATACTCCCACCATACCTAATCCGAAATACACTCCGAGTACATATGATAATGAAACACTGATGATCCAAACCGATGACACACTTATATAGACAGGGACCTTTACATCGCCTGCTGCGCGAAGTGCATTGATAAGAATTAGATTTCCCGATCTTCCCGATTCCAATAAGACTGCCAGCCATAATAAATGCACCGCTTGATTTATAATCACCTCATTATCCGTAAATAATCCAATTAAAAACCTCGAACAAAGAGCAATAAGTAGCGCGGAACCAGCTGACAATATTACGGCAGATCTAAGATACCTTTTGCCCTTTTTGTAAGCATCATCGAACAATTTGGCGCCAATGAATCGTCCAATTAATATTTCTGTGGCCAGAGCAAGAGAGATTGTGAATAGATTGTTGAACATTCCGATGTTCTGAGCATAAATTTTAGCGGATAGCGCTTGAGTACCTAAGAGAGCAATAAATGAAGTAATACATATCTGAGCCAAGGTAGAGAAGAAACTCTCCCCTGCCGTAGGAATCCCAATTTTAAGTAATGCTGAAGCATGAGTTTTAATTGTGGCGAATCTTAGCTTATTCAGCTTCCAATTAAAATCAGTTTTGACCCTAAGCAAGATGAGGAGTAGGACCAAACCAATCAATCGTGAGAACACTGTGGAGATGGCTACACCCGAAATCCCCGTAAATGGATAATCAAAGGTGCCATATAAAACGACATAATTCCCGCCCAAATGAATCACATTAATACCTAGGGCAACATACATTGTCAATCTTGTTAATCCATAGCTTCGGATAATGGTCGACATTGTTAACCTCACAGCTTCTAGGAACACAAATCCACCGGTAATCAATAAATAGGTAGATGCTTGAGGAGCTAGTTCTTCCGGGATATTCATCAGTTGAAATATGAACTTACCACCGAAAAGCAGTAGTCCACTGACCATTACTCCGAACACCATATTAAGAACAATGGCTACTGAAGCTACCTCCGTTGCTGTCTTCTCCCTTCCTGCCCCTAAATTCTGAGCGATAATTATACTCGTACCTGCTGACACGACATTAAACATTAAATTTATAAAAAATAATATTTGATTTGCTACTCCTACTGAAGCCACAGCCTGATCAGAATAATGACTTAACATAAACGTATCGATATTGCCCATAAGCATTCCTAAGAGCATTTCAACAAAGATCGGCCAAGTCAACGCAAACAATGACAGCTTATTCTCCTTATGCTTCATCTGAATTCGCCCCTTACATGATAAATAATTGAGGTCTTCATGTAATTTATTCCATTTTAACTTATACGTATAAGTATATTCACTTAATCGAATAAGTAAAGAGAGAAGATGAAGTAATATTGTTCGAATATGACCATAGTTTTAGAATCGAAATTTGTATATGATTAAAGAATGCAGCTAGTTCTGTTATTGGGGGTAGGGTAACCATATGAGAAAAGTGACCATGAAAGATATCGCACGTGAAGCTAATGTGTCTTCTGCGACGGTCAGCTATATTATCAATCAGGTCGATAATCAAACCATTTCCGAGGACACCCGTTCTCGTGTATTAGACATAGCAAAAAAATTAAATTATGTTCCTAATCTCACAGCTAGAGCCCTCGTCAAGGGGAAAACAGGACTGTTGGGACTTTTATTGATGAGGAACTCAAACGATGGATTTTGGAGAAAATTATATTGGGGGATGCTAACTGAAAGGTTAGAGTCACTCTGCAAAGAAAATGGCTATCACCTACTTGTATCATATATTGACACAACCAATCCGAGCCTCAACATTGTGTTAGAGCGTGAGTTGGATGGCGTATTTCTTGTAGATGTGAATAGCGATGTATTCAATGATATATCCCTTCATTTCCAAATGGGTGTCCCGTTGATAGTTATGGACAGCTATATTCAAGACCCACTATTTTTTAAGGTGCTTCCTGATTATGAAGATACTTTTGTTAAACTTAGAGATTTGTCCCAAATTGACATTAAACCAAGCTTTTTAGTTACTGAGTCCTTTAATAATAAAGAGCTAACTGACCATATCATTTCTTCTTCGCAAGTGCCCGCCGATTCTATTTATGTTCTGGATAACAAAAATTTACAGGGTTTGTCTTCATTCTTAGAGTCCCAACGCGGGAAAACTGGAATCGTCACCAACGAATTTATTGGAACATTAGTAGCTAACGAAACTGCTCGTCTGCAACTCGAAGTATATATTCTCTGTACTGGTGGATGTCCACATATTCTCCCACCAACCGTGAAGCCGATTCTTATTAACCCCGAAGCGGATACAGCAATACTTTCTTTTGAGTTGATGCAGCATCTTTTGCAAACTCCTATCCCTTCGATGGTTACTAATAGCAAGGAAGATCCCGCCTCACACTTCATCTTTAGTAAGTTTATGAGGCCGTAGAACAAAGACGATTTCGTGTAAAGGTGAACACTGGAGAAACTCCAGTCCTATCACCTTAATCCAGGCATTCAAGCCATTTGGTGCTGTCCTTTAGGTTCAGCGCACTTTTTTTATTCCCCGCTGTGCAAACGTTTGAATTTTTCTAAATCCTGGGTTATTATAAATATAAAAAAGCGTTTCCACTACCAAAGGAGATCGTTTATGAAAAATCGGAATCATATTATCTTTCTTAAACAGACATTCAGATCGATTTTGAGCGTAGCTTTATTTTCAACCCTAGTTATGGCCTTATTGGCAAGCTGCTCTGGCGGAACTTCTAACTCCTCTTCAAACGAATCGAACCCATCAAATTCTCCTCAAACGAACCTCACAGAAAATCAGAATGCAGCTTTGACGACGACAACTACATCAGCACCTGTAAATCAACCATCGACTGTTTATTATGAGATTTTCGTTCGCTCTTTCTATGACTCCGATGGTGACGGAATTGGGGATTTCAAAGGACTGACGGAGAAACTTGATTACCTGAATGATGGTAATCCAGACACGAACGACGATCTCGGCGTCGGCGGAATTTGGTTAATGCCTATTAATCCTTCACCTAGCTATCATGGTTATGACGTCACCGATTATCGTGAAATCAATCCTGATTATGGAACGATGGAAGATTTCGAGGTGTTTATTAAAGAGGCACATAAACGAGGCATCAAAGTCATTATGGATTTAGTTGTTAATCATACAAGCAATCAAAATCCTTGGTTTATTGAATCGGCCAAGGACAAGAACAGTAAATATCGTAACTGGTATGTGTGGGCCGAAGACAATAAGCGAAGTCTTGCTGGAACCAGTGCTGCTGGCAGCGGCAATCCTTGGCATACTCCAGAGGGTCAGGATGAGCATTATCTTGGCACCTTCTGGGCAGGCATGCCAGATCTGAACTTTGATAATCAAGAGGTTCGTGACGAAATGAAGGATATCGGCAAATTCTGGCTAGATAAAGGATTGGACGGCTTCCGGGTAGATGCTGCCAAGCATATCTATGAAGATTTGCTGACTGACAAGAGCCAGGCAACAACAGACAAGAATGTGGCTTGGTGGCAGGAGTTCCGCAGTAGCCTGTTGTTGACCAAGCCAGACACTTATCTTGTAAGTGAAGTATGGGATAAGGGCATTGTGACGCTAGCCTCCTACCTCAACAATGCATTTGATTCCAGTTTCAACTTTATTTTGGCTGAGACGATGATCCAGTCGGTTAAATCCGAACGAGACAGTAATATCGGCTTTACGCTTGAGCGTACCTATAACCTGTATGCCGAGAAATCGGGAGGGAAGTTCGTCGATGCAACCTTCCTGACGAATCATGATATAAATCGAGCGATGAGCCAATTGGATGGAAATATCGATCATGCAAAAATGGCCGCTAGCCTCTTGCTGACCCTCCCTGGAAATCCATTTATCTATTATGGAGAAGAAGTCGGGATGCTTGGGGTAAAACCAGATGAAGCGATTCGAGAACCGATGGTTTGGTCCAAAGACGCCAATGCACCAGGGCAAGCTACTTGGGAGCTATCGGTGAACAATCAAGGGAAGGCAAGAACTAGTGTGGAAGAACAGCTGACGGATCCTAACTCCTTACTATCTCACTATCGACAATTAATTTCCTGGAAGAGTTCTATCCCTGCTCTAAGAGACGGAGGAATCAGGGAATACACTGTAGATAACTCCAGTATTACGGCTTATATCCGGCAAAGTGACCAAGATACCGTACTCGTTGTTCATAACCTGTCCGGTGCTGAACAAACTGTAGAACTTTCTCAGGGTACCGAATTTGGCGAATTTAAAAGTGTCTTGAAAACAACAAAGCAAGAGGCTAAGCTAGATGGAAAGAAACTAACACTTCCGGCTTATACAACAGTTATTCTCCAATAAAATGTAAATAACTGTAGTGTTACTCAAGAACAACAAGGGGCTGTTCCCTGGTCTATAAAGACCTATGGGAGCAGCCCCTTACTTATGCGAGCGAAGTTCCGAATCCATGGCCCTTTTTACGCAGGTACATCTTCTTCACCATGATCTGATAACACAAGTGACATATTTACAGCTTGGTCTATATGGAATGAATTCAACGATTGATTAAGCGACTCCGCTAATTCCTCTAATCGGTTGGATAACGTAACAAGCTCTTCACTAACTTTATACTGATCCGATGACATCGAGGCTACTTCTTGCGTTGATGCATTGCTCTGCTCTACTACTGAGCTTACGTTCATGATGAATTCACTAAGCGACACTTGAGAGGCCATCAGTTCATGAACAGAGGTGGATGAGCTTTGAATATCCTCTACGAAGTTTTCCATTTCACCAGTCACATTCTGAAAGATGGAACTAACCTCTTTAACGGAGCTTAATTGTTCAGCAAACATCGGTGTTATACTTTGTAACACATTCACCGTATGCTGAATCGCGTCTTGAATTTCCTCGGTTATCGTGGATACAGTCTGAATTGAATTATTGGATTGAACTGCAAGATTACGTATTTCTTCTGCAATGACCATAAACCCTTTACCGGCTGTTCCCGCTCTCGATGCTTCTATGGATGCATTAAGAGATAAGATGTTGGTCTGCTTCGTCATTTCTACCATTGGTGCCAATATACTTCGGATCGAGTATGTACTCTTATTCAGCTTATCGGAGTTTTCCTCAATTAATCCAGTCATACGTGTTACCGCCTCGGTCTTGCCAACTAATTGCTCCATGTACTCTTTACCTTGGCGGCTAACTTCAATAACGCGTTCAACGGATTGATTCATCGTATCATTCATTTTTACAACTTTATTCATTTGACATCCGATGTTCTGGGCAAGCTCAGATCCTCTTTCCGCTTCGTTGGCCAAGCTGGTTGCACCATTAGCAATTTCTCCAGTAGCTACAGAGATTTCACCTGCTGTCTGCGATGTGTTCTTAGATGCCTTAGCTAAATTCTCTGCAGTCGTTAGCAACTCCTGAGTTGAGTGGTTCGTCTTGTCCACCAAGAGCGAAATTTGTTCCAGCATTTTATTGAAGCTGTGTCCTAATCTTCCTATTTCATCTCGCCCTTTAAAATTCGCCCGAACCTTCAGGTTCCCACGTTCTCCTTCTTCCATTAAACGGCACAGCTTTTCCATCGGCTTACCAATGATTCGAATCAAATAGTATCCGATAAGTAGAGCTACAACAATGGCGAGCAGTAACACAGATAACATCACATAGATTAGTTTATCCGCCGCACTTAAGAAATCGCTTTCAGGTGCATATCCAATGATTCGCCAATTAGCTACATTTAGAGGCTGAAACACCACCAGTTGCTTAACACCTTGCTCGTCTTCCTTGCTAAATGAACTTTGCTCACTCTTTAACAAGTTATCATCTAGGCCAATAAATGATTTTGACTCTAAGAGTTCATTGTTTGGAGCATGAACAATCTTATTATCTGCTGTAAGAATACGTACTTCACCTGAATTACCAATCTTGAGGTTGGACAATAAGGTTCCAAGTGATTTCTCTTTAATTTCTATTAAAAGAATGTACTCTGCATCCGGATCCTTCATATTCCTCAGTAATCTTCCCATCGTTATCGTCGGTTCGCTATAAGCATCGAAAAAGCCCTGCTTAAGCGCTGGAAGCCATATGGGGTCACCTGCAGCATCAAGTACCTGCTTCACTCTACCTTCGACAACTTCATCTGAACGAATACCACTGATGCCAGTAGACTTGTAAGACCTCGTCTCCTCTAGGCTCTTACTGACAAGTCTCACTCCCAGGAGTCGGTCATCAGCCGCTCTCAGAGAATCCAACTTCTTATTGATCCGTCCCTCTGCTTGGGTCTTTGTCACGGTGTCGATCTCTTTCCGATTGACGATCTCCAGGTCACTCTTTAACGTTTGATCTACAGCTAACTGTCTTGAAATTGATTCATACTGAGTAAATAAGAAATCAAGCTTGTCCGCAGCTTGTTCAATCGCTTGACTCGATGCCATCCCGACCTGACCACGAATGATTTGTTTGGATATAAGATAAGAACTTAATCCCAAAACCACCGATAATAATACAATAGCTCCAAATATAATAACGAACATTTTCATCCCGACCGACTTAAATTGAACAGGGCCCCACAGTTTCAATGCTTGTCTCCCCCTTCTTCATGGGTATATTCAGTCAGAAGCATGATAAAAAGCTTATAAAAATGGTATAGCCTCCCGCAAATGCCGAGACTATACCATTAGTGTCTTTACCCTTTATGATAAATCCTCTATGTTGTGATCATTAACCTTTGCTGGCGCCGGATGTTAGACCGTCTACCAATAAACGCTGTAAGAACATAAATAATATTGTAATAGGAACTGCAATCAGAACCGCTCCGGCAGCAAATAAGGTGAAGTTGGAGTTCTGGTTCGCATTTACCATGTCCCACATCCCCACGGCAAGTGTCCATTTTTCCTTGGTCCGTAGAACAAGCTTAGCGAAAATGAAATCTACCCAAGGGCCAACGAACTGCGTTAATGCCATATAAGTTAGTATTGGTTTGGATAAAGGTAAGATGATCTTGGTAAATACAGCAAAGTTAGTAGCACCATCAATTCTAGCCGCTTCGTCAAGAGACCGTGGGATCGTATCAAAGAATCCCTTGGCGATCAAGGTTCCCCCTAAGGGAGCACCTGATG
Organism: Paenibacillus segetis; assembly: GCF_014639155.1. Lineage (NCBI taxonomy): Bacteria > Bacillati > Bacillota > Bacilli > Caryophanales > Paenibacillaceae > Paenibacillus > Paenibacillus segetis. Next base: position 39,049 of record NZ_BMFT01000005.1, on the reverse strand, counting down.
CATACACGATAATCAAAGCGATATGTGTATCTAGCAGATTCAGCTCTTTCAGCAGCAAGAAAATCGCGATCATACTCATAAACCCTGGGAACATCCCCAGAACCAAGACCGTTGACAACGCCGTCTTACGACCGCGGAACCGGAATCTAGATACGGCGTAACTGGTAAGCAGGGTAAGAAGAACCCCCAATAACATTGAGAAAATAGCAACCTTCAATGTATTCATATACCATTGGCCAAATAGGACACTCTGAGACGTGAATAACTCAGAATAATGTTTGAGTGTATAACTTTCTGGCAATAGCGTCTTACTATACAACGACTTCCCCGGTCGTACTGAGCCTAATATAATCCACAAGGCTGGGTAGATTGCACCAATCGCCAAGATAACTAGGACAATGTAGCTTGCAGTTAAACGTAGAAAGTTTCTCATCTTTAGTCCACTCATTGGATCATATCCTCCTCTTTAAACGACGCAGTTCGGCGATAATTGTATATCGAGAACGAGGCGATGATTAAGAAAATAATGATACCAACAGCGGAAGCCATGTTGTATTTGTTCTGAGTCAATGTTAACTTATACAGCCAAGTTACCAGCAAGTCGGTAGCCCCTGCATACTGATAATCACCCTTGACCGGATCTCCCCCTGTTAATAGGAAGATCATATTAAAGTTATTGATATTACCAGCAAACTGCATGATCAGAGTTGGAGCTGTTGTGAATAGAATCATCGGCAGGGTAACGATCTTAAATTTCTGGAACCCCGATGCACCATCCACCTCAGCCGCTTCGTACATATCTCTTGGTATTGTAGTCAGTACGCCCATAATAAGTATCATGGAGACAGGAATACCAACCCACATATTAACAAGGATTACTGTTACCCTAGCCCAAAATTCATCTGTCAGCCACGGTAACCCTCCAAGTCCAAAATACTGAAGGTACTGATTTACGGGTCCGAATTGACCATTAAACAAATTTCTCATCACAAGCAATGAGATAATCTGTGGGATTGCGTAAGGAAGAATAAGAATGGTTCTCCATACCCCTTTGAAGCGGATCCCCTTTTGATTAATGAGCAATGCGACGAGCATCCCTCCGAAATAGGTGGTGATCGTAGATAAAATCGCCCAAATAATTGTCCAAGTCAATACGCCATAGAAGGTATGACTCCATGTTTTAAGTGCTAATAGATTTCTAAAGGTACCAAATCCGACCCAATCAACGAGCATTGCAGGTGGAATATGCTTCGGCGCAGAGTAGTTCGTAAATGCTAATAACACCATAAAAATGATCGGCATTATCGTGAAAAATAAAATTCCTATAGCTGGAATACTTAAAAATGCAACAGCAAACTTATAGTCCAATACATATCTTATCGATTGTCTGAAATTGTTAGCTCGCTTACCGAGCTCTCTTTCATGTCCTACCTTCCTAGCATCTCTGACATTCATTACATAGACAATAATGAATACGACTAAGAACAATAACGTAATCAAGCTTGAAATTAAGATAAAAATGGAGTGGTCCCCGTCCACCCACTTGCCTTTTACGAGCATTCTCGGGGTATCCCCAAGTGTGACAATTCCCCATAAAGCTCTTGGCAAGTTATTAATTAAGTAGGTAACGCCGAATACTTCAAATATTAAAAAGAGTAGTCCTTTGATGAATTGTCGATTGTATAATTGTCCCAATCCCATACATAGTATCGACAGTACAGTTGCCTTGTTCCGATGTCGGTCCATTGCGATTCCTTCCTCTCCCCTGTGAAATCGAGGAATTACCCGCCGCACTTAAGCGGCGGGTAAAACAATTCCGCTTGGGTATTGTCTCTTCTAATTACTCAGCAGCCCCGTTATTCAAATCTGTAATTTGTTTGATCGCTTTTTCCATAGCTGTTTTTGGATCGGCCTTATTGTTCCAAATCTCTGGAAGAGCCGCATTTACAGGAGCCCATACGTTGGACATCTCTGGAATGGAAGGCATCGGCTGAGAATTTTTAGCTTGCTCAGCAAATCCGGATACGAATGGATCATTCTTGATTTGATCTGATTCAAGTGCTTCAAGGTTGGTAGGAATTGAACCCACTTTTTCGTTCAGAAGAAGTTGTGCATTCTTATCCGAAGCAAAGTTTGCGAACAATTTTGCTGCATTTGGATATTTCGTAAAGGAGTTAACTACATAGATTTTCATACCTGAGAACGTAATTGCTGTTTTGCCAGCAACAGTCGGTACAGGTGCAACTCCAAGATTATCACCTAAAGCTTCTTTGTAACCAGCGAGTTCCCAAGGACCATTGATATCCATAGCTACATCGCCACTGTTGAACAAACCACGTTTGATATCTGGGTTAATATCCCCACTCTTAATTGGAAGAATATCAACTAGACTTTGATACACTTTCAAGCCTTCAATTGCACCGTCATTAGCGAGTCCCATATCATCTTTGTTTGTACCGTTGTTACCGAAGAGGTAACCACCAGAACTAGCAATGAATGGATAGTTAAAGTACATGTTGCCTGTTTCCCACATTAATGCATACTTCTTATTCTTCACATCGTTATATGTTTTTGCGAATGCGATAACATCATCAAAAGATTTCGGTGGTTCTGGTAAAAGTGATTTGTTATAGAACAGCGCTGTTGTTTCTGCTGCTCTCGGATAGCCGTACAATGTGCCGTCATATGTGGAAGCAACAATAGAGGATTCCGTATTGTTCTTTGTTGTTTCTTCGGCGAACACATCGTTAGCGAGTAGCAACCCTGAAGTTGCAGCATTACCCAAGTGGTCATGCGGGATAATGAGAACATCGGCAGCAAGTCCTGAAGGGCCGTCAGTTGTAAGTCTACCCACTTGATCTGGTGGTGCAAGTTCTTCTACTTTTACCTTAACGCCATATTTTTCTTCAAACTGTTTTACGATTTCATTTGTAAAAGCCATTTCGTCTTTACTTTCCCAAATGAATAATTCCGCACCATCTTCAGGCACAATCGCTGTATCATCTGCAGCTGGCTCATCGGTTGCCGGCGTATTACTCTCAGTTGCATTCGTTGCTGCTGGAGCATTCGTGGCACTGTTTGCATTGTTGGTCTTCGAGCCGCAAGCTGTAATAGAAATCATCAGCGATACTGCAGCAACCAGAACCAGTAGCTTTTTAAGTTTCATAAAAAATAACCCCTCCCTTAATGTATACATCCATCTTTTTTTCAAGGAAAATGCGCAAACGATTTCATAATTTCTGAAAGGATTCTGTATTTTCGTGAAATACATCCAGATTTTAGGTTGGAAAGCGCTTTATCCCTGGGAACATCATACAACACAGACTCACCTTTGTAAAAACGTTTGCACATGTCGTTTTTAAACATATTTCCATAATTTTCTCTGGATATCTTTAACATGCTCTCTTAATCGCAATATATCTAATTTTCGTACTCAAAAAATGCTAGTCATTTGCTCGATAAAACTTCTACTTTTTCCTTGTATATCAATACTTCCGAGCGATTCACTAGAACTTTGGACTCCCTGCTCAAAATAAACAATTTTATAACTTGTGCAATGGTTTGAACAATGTTATACTCCGAGCAAAGATTGGGTATTTTAAACAGTTGATTATCTCTTTTCTTCGGATATAAACTGAAAGGCAATGTTATCGAAAGGTACGCTCTCGGCCTCAGTTTCTCGGCCTGGGTGTGCCTTTTTATTTATCACACGAAATATAGGAGGCAATATGTAATGCTGCTAGAAGCAATTTATCATCGACCTAGACTCAATTGGTGTTACGCCTACGATCGTGAAACGATCCACCTTCGTCTACGTTCCAAGAAAAATGATCTTACTGAGGTATTTACTTACGCAGGAGACAAGTATGCGTGGGAGCAAGAAACAGCGTTGATTCCTATGAAAAAATTTGTTTCAGACGAAATGTTTGACTATTGGGAATGCTCGGTGAAACCACGGTTTCGCCGTTTAAAATACGCTTTCTTGTTACAATCGGGACAAGAGCAAATGTGGATGTCCGAAGACGAATTTACACTAACACGCCCAGCAACACCTAATCGTCTATTCGAATATCCCTACATTAACCCTTCCGATATTTTCACAGTACCCGAGTGGGTTAAAAATGCTATCTTTTATCAAATTTTCCCGGAGCGCTTCGCTAATGGAGACCCTGGAAATGATCCAGCAAATGTACTTCCTTGGGGTGGCCAACCTGAACGTAATAACTTCTTTGGCGGTGATCTGCAGGGAGTTATTGATCATTTAGATTATTTAAGTGAGCTTGGTATTTCAGCCATTTATTTCACGCCAGTGTTCACTGCAACAACCAATCATAAGTACGATACCGAAGATTACACAACCATCGACCCTCATTTCGGTGATGTAGATACGATGAAAAGACTCGTTACTGCATGTCATGAACGGGGTATTCGCGTGTTGCTAGATGCCGTGTTCAATCATTCTGGTAAAACATTCGCTCCATTTGTCGATGTATTGGAAAAAGGAGAACACTCCCTCTACAAAGACTGGTTCCATGTACATACATTTCCTTTGGAAGTGATCGATGGCGTACCTACCTACGATACCTTTGCTTTTGAACAAGCAATGCCTAAGTTAAACACAGGTAATCCGGAAGTAAGGGACTACTTGCTTCAAGTAGCACAGTTCTGGATTACTGAAGTAGGTATTGATGGCTGGAGGCTTGATGTTGCAAACGAAGTTGATCATAAGTTCTGGCGGGAGTTCCGTAATGTCGTGAAAAAAGCTAATCCAGAAGCCTATATCCTTGGAGAGGTTTGGAATGAATCATCGAGTTGGTTGCAAGGAGACCAATTTGATGCTGTCATGAACTATCCTTTTACAGAAGCTGTGTTGGATTTTGTCGTACGTAGAACACTAGATGCGCAAGGTTTCTCTCATGCAATTGGTAAACAATTAGCTAGGTACCCCCAACAAGCAACCGAAGTCGCCTTCAACTTATTAGACAGTCATGATACTCCGCGACTGTTAACCTTATGCGAAGGAAATAAGGACAAAATGAAATTGGCATCTGTATTCTTGTTTACTTACACTGGAACGCCTTGCATCTTCTACGGAAGTGAAATCGGGCTCGATGGTGGACAAGATCCGGCATGCCGAAAATGCATGCAGTGGGACCCATTGTTACAAGACCGCGATTTATTCATGTTCTTTCAGAAGATGATCGCTCTTCGCAAGCAGCTTCCTTCGCTACGCACAGGTTCATTAAAATTCCTCATGGCGGATGAGGGTGGAACAAAACTCGCTTATGAACGCAGGTTAGGAGATGAAATCGTGCTCGTGCTGCTTAACAATGACAGTACTGCACAAACTTTTGAAATACCCCTGGAACAAACAGGCTGGATGTGTGCTACTGGGACTGAGGACATGACTCTTACTGAGGATAACAACACATTACAAGTTAAGCTCTCAGCTTACGGATATGCGATATTAAAAGCAAATAAATAAGCGGACTTCACCATAAGAAAAGCAGGCATCTATCAATAAGGATAGACACCTGCTTCTTTATGTTGTTGGGATTGTACTATCCCTCAGATTCATTAGGTCCATGCCCAGAAAAATCCATCCCGATCCCAGGCTATCTTTCCCGCATGCAGCTTGCGAAAAGCCTTCTTAACTTCTTTTGAAAGGGATGCATTCCCGTTCTCATTCACAAATACAAATTCTTCACCAAAATGTTTCTCCACATGTCGGGTCGCATCACTTTGATTTAGAATTCCTCTAAACTTGATTTCATTTACCATCCACTCCGCAACTTGAAGCGCTGTAAATTCCACGAATACCCTCTCTCCTTTATGTTCAGCTTCATACAATCCACGATTTATCACCAGAACAAGCAAAAACAGTTGCTCCAGATATCAATCACCTGTGCCAACTGTTATTGATGTTCACTATTTACTTACTTGGTCTACATATTACTAACGATCTTATCTATTTCACTTTTTAACAATAAGTACCTATGCACATTGCGCATAATAGGAACTTTAGTTAATTTATTCTTATCCACATAAACCTTCATCTGATCTTTAGTCAGACCAAGCGCTTCCCCTGCTTCAGAGACAGTTAACACGACTACATTACTTGTTGCATTAAAAGTCTTCTTAGCTTTTTGGTTCCAATCTTCAAATGCGAGCATATCTAACAAGCCCTTTCTACAATCATTCTTTTTTACCTAGAAACTTTATTATACCATGAATCCCCTCATCTTTAGCTAATCAATGGAAATCCCTTTGAAACAACATGATCCATTTGGTGAAAAATAGGACATCAAACGTTTGCACTAGTTCCATAATTGTTGCAATTTTATTTTTCTAGTAATATCCATATTACGTCCGAAAATTCCCTATACATATAAATATTAATAAGATTTTCCATAAAAGAAAGCGCATGAATAGACATAATTAGATAATTCCACCAATAGGTCACACTTTCACGGGGATTCTCTATTTACTTTCCTGAACCTTTGGATTAGAATTACAATGTAAAAGCAAACGGTTCCACGGAGGAGTTTTGTAATGGCTATAACAATAAAAGATGTTGCCAAAAAGGCCGGAGTATCACCTTCCACCGTGTCCCGAGTATTGTCCAATCATCCTAGAATTAGCACCGAAACTTCGAAAAAAGTAAAGCTTATTATGGAACAAATGGGATACCACCCTAATATCATGGCAAAAAGCCTTGTATCCAAAACAACGAATAGTATTTGTATCATGCTACCCAAATCAGCTGAAGAATTATTCTCTAACTTCTTCTTCATGGAGTTGATTCGCGGTATCGTGACCCAAGCAGGACGCTTGGGATACGACGTGTTGATCAGTTCCGGTGCTAACGAGAAAGAAGAAGTTGAAGGAGTATCCAGACTCCTTAATGGACGTCGGGTCGATGGAGTAATTCTGTTATATTCAAGAAAAGATGATCCTGTTATCGATTTTCTACATGACAACGATCATAATTTTGTCCTAATCGGTCGAAGTGAGCAATATCCCGATATATTATCGGTCGATAACGATAATGTTCAGGCCTCATACGATGCAACGAAACATTTAATTTCCTTAGGTCATGAACGAATCGGATTTGTTAGTGGACCGCCAGAACTAATCGTATCTAAAGATCGACTCAAGGGTTACTTAACTGCCCTTCATGATTCAGGATTAGAGTCCCGGCAGGAATGGATTGTGGAAGGCGAGTTTCTTCAGGAAAGCGGCTATAGAGCCATGTCTTTCTTTATGAATCTCCCAGATCGACCTACTGCCATTGTACTGATTGACGATGTAGTCGCCTTTGGCGTGTTACGCGGACTTCATGAGCTTAAATACAAGGTTCCCGAAGATTTATGTCTGATTAGTTTCAATAACATTCCCTTATCGGAATTATCAACACCACCACTAAGCAGCATAGATATTGGCATATACAATTTAGGATATACGGCTTCCCAAGTTTTAATTCAATCGATTCAGAACAGTAATGATAAGACCTATCAAAAGCGGCAAGTCATTCCTCACCGCTTGATTGTCAGAGAATCATCCATGTATTCAGTTCCTAAGAACTAAGTATTAGAATAAAAATAATAGAAGCATTTGCTTCTTTTATTTTTTATAGTTTGTTCAAACGTTTGCGCTATTGAAAGGAGATCCTTTATGCCCGCAATTAAAGCTTGTTTATTCGACTTAGATGGTGTGTTGGTCGATACCGCTAAATATCATTATTTAGCTTGGAAGCGATTAGCGAATGAGTTAGGGTTTGAATTCACAGAGCACGACAATGAGAAACTAAAAGGTGTCAGTCGTATGGCATCGCTCGATATACTACTGAGTATTGGTGGGCTTGAGCTAGACGAAACCACTAAAAATGAGTTAGCTACGCGTAAAAATGAATGGTATTTCCAATCTATTATGGCGATGGACCAATCAGAAATCCTACCTGGCGCCCTTGAATTCATACAAGAATGCAAGGATAACGGTCTCAAGATTGCACTCGGATCGGCCAGTAAGAATGCCATGACGATCCTGAACAATACCGGTCTCACTCCTTATTTTGACGTTATTATTGATGGAAATCGAACGACTAGTGCCAAACCAGATCCGGAAGTATTTACCCTGGGATCTACTGAACTAGGTATCCCCAAAGAGCAATGTGTTGTCTTTGAAGATGCCGAAGCAGGAATCGAGGCAGCACGTCGAGCAGGTATGGCTTGCGTGGGTATTGGTTCACCTGAGACGCTTCGTGCTGCTGATTTCGTGATCCCTTCTCTTCAGGACATGTCAGTAAATCGTCTTCCTGAACTTAATGCCTCCAATTTATAGTTGTCACCAGTCAGATAGTTTTACACTATTTCACCATATAATATCACCAGAATGATTTAAAGGAGCCGATTAATCGTGAAACAATATTTGAAATTAGATGAGTGGTCCATCATTGAAGATTCTTTTGATCCCCTAACACATGAAATATCCGAGAGTATCTTTAGTATCGGTAATGGATTTATGGGGCAACGCGCCAATTTTGAAGAGCAGTATAGTGGCGCTTCTCTACAAGGCAGTTACATGGCTGGAGTGTATTACCCAGATAAGACCCGTGTTGGCTGGTGGAAAAACGGGTATCCTGAATATTTTGCCAAAGTATTGAACAGTACCAACTGGATTGGTATCCAAGTATTTATTAACGGCACAGCCTTGGATTTGGCCAAATGCCAAGTAAGAGACTTTGTTCGCGAGCTGAACATGAAAGAAGGTTACTTGTCCCGTAGCTTTGTTGCTACTTTTGAGGATGGCAAAGAAATTCAAGTCTCTTCTACTCGCTTTGTAAGCATCACGCGTCATGAGATTGGTGCAATCCGCTACCAAGTAACTCCACTTAATTTCTCGGGCGACATCACTTTTGTGCCTTACTTAGACGGTGACGTTCAGAATAAAGACTCCAACTATGAGGAGAAATTCTGGCTTGAAGTGGAAAAATGTGCTGATGCTGATTTGTCGCACCTTACATTGAAGACGAAGAAGTTAGACTTTCATGTAACATCTGTCATGTCCTTCGACGTTTTTAGTCATGAGAACAAGCTCAATATTGAGCCTGTATTATCAGAAAGCGATAAATATGTAGCTAGTGAATTTACTGTACATGCAGAACAAGGAGTTCAAATAACTCTGTACAAATATGTTGCTAACGTCACCTCACGCAATTACGGATTGGGAGAGCTCGTCAATGCCGGGAAGAAGTCACTTCTTGATGCAAAGGCAGCCGGATTTGATACTTTACTCGCAGAACAGAAGAACGCTTGGGCAGAGAAATGGAAAGGCAGCGACATTATCATCGAAGGTGATGTGGCAGCACAGCAAGCCATACGCTTTAATATTTTCCAATTGAATCAAACTTACAGCGGTGAAGATGACCGTTTAAATATTGGACCTAAAGGCTTCACAGGTGAAAAATATGGTGGAAGCACCTACTGGGATACCGAAGCCTATTGCGTACCTTTCTATCTCAGTACAGCAGAATCGGACATTGCTCGTAACCTACTTATTTACCGTTATAAACATTTGGAAAAAGCCAAGGAGAACGCTAAGAAGCTCGGCTTTACTAAGGGTGCTCTTTATCCAATGGTAACGATGAACGGCGAAGAATGTCATAACGAATGGGAAATCACCTTTGAAGAAATTCATCGGAATGGTGCAATCGCTTACGCCATCTATAATTACGTGAACTATACCGGTGACAAATCTTATTTAGGACAATACGGTCTAGAAGTACTCGTAGAGATTTCTCGTTTCTGGGAACAACGTGTCAACTACTCAGACGCTAAAGGAAAATATGTCATTCTTGGGGTTACCGGTCCAAATGAATACGAGAACAACGTGAACAATAACTGGTACACGAACCGAATTGCGGTTTGGACGATGGAATACACCTTGGAAGTGATTAGTTATCTCAAAAATAACGAAAACGCACACTATCTCGAGTTGGTTGATAAGCTGAAGCTACAAAATGAGGAAATGAAACAGTGGAAGCATATCATCGACAATATGTACTATCCATATGATGAGGAGCGGCAAATTTTCCTACAGCAAGACGGTTTCTTGGATAAAGAACTTGTACCTGTAAAGGATCTGGCACCTGAAAATCTTCCGATCAACCAGAACTGGTCATGGGATCGCATCCTGCGCTCGTGCTACATCAAACAAGCCGACGTGCTGCAAGGTTTGTATTTCCTAGGGGATCGTTACGACTTGGATACGAAGAAACGTAACTTCGACTTCTACGAACCATTAACGGTCCATGAATCATCCCTATCTCCTTGCTTGCATGTGATTCTCGCTTGCGAGCTTGGCTATCAGGACAAAGCTTATGAAATGTATTTGCGCACGGCCAGACTTGACCTTGATAACTATAATAACGATACAGAAGACGGTTGCCACACTACAAGTATGGCAGGAACTTGGATGTCTATCGTCCAAGGTTTTGGTGGACTACGCGTGAGGGATAACGAACTAGTACTGAAACCATTTATCCCATCTCACTGGAAGTCATTCTCCTTCAAAGTCATGTTCCGTGGATCACGTCTGAAGGTTAGTGCTACAGACAACAACATCACTGTAACTAATGAAACAGACACTACGGTATCCATCAAGGTCTACGATCAGAGCTATACACTTAGCGGCCTTGGAGAAATTCAAGTAGATCGCTCATCAATTACAATCTAGACCCTATAAAAAGGAGCAGTTTCCCGGTCATTACATGTGACGAGAAGCTGCTCTTTTTACATTTTAAACCGGCTGAGTCCACTTGTTCTCCAATTGGGTAGGGGTGTAAGACTCCATCTGTTGAATCAGTTCCTTCGCATGTTCCGCAACATTGAGCAAACTCAAGTGAGAGGATTTCACGAACCCTTCGGTCACGCTGGATTGAATCATATTTAGCAGTGGATCATAGTACCCTTTGACATTAAGTACACCAATCGGCTTCTGATGGATCCCTATTTGTAACCAGCATAATACCTCGAACAGTTCCTCATACGTTCCAAACCCGCCAGGCAAGGCAATAAATCCATCTGCAAGCTCAGCCATCTTAGCCTTACGTGAATGCATGCCATCAACTTCAATTAATTCTGTCACTTCACGATGTACCATCTCACCAGCAAACAATCCGGTTGGCATGACGCCAATTACCTCTCCACCAGCAGCCATCGCAGCATTAGCAGTTGCCCCCATAAGGCCCATCCTTGAACCGCCGTAAACTAGACGATAATTCTGCTGTCCCATATACTCTCCGAGCTCAATCGCTGCAAGTCTGTACGCTTCATCATTGCCCATATTAGACCCAGAAAAAATACAAATCGTTCTCATATTATCGCCTCCAACTCATGTATCTCTATATATAGCAAAAGACTATTATAATTATACAGCAAATTTGTTAACTGAAATTTTTTATTCTTCATTATTTGGCTCAATACTTTACCTAACAAAAAAAAGCAGCCAAGGGTAACCCTCGGCTGCTTATACTTTTCTATGCTTGTATAACATCTAAATCTACATTTTGCTTAAACACTTCTTTATCATTCTCTCCAAGGATCTTGCCTGTAATAACACCTGCAGTGATCGAATCATTCACGTTCAACGCCGTGCGTCCCATATCAATCAATGGTTCAACAGAAATGAGCAGTCCCGCCAAAGCTACCGGCAAGTTCATCGTCGACAGAACGATCAAGGAAGCAAATGTGGCACCTCCACCAACTCCCGCAACACCGAACGAACTGATTGTAACAACAAGAATCAAGGTAAGAATGAAATCCCAACTCAACGGATTAATTCCGACCGTAGGGGCGATCATGACGGCCAGCATTGCTGGATAGATCCCGGCACAACCATTTTGCCCGATCATCGAACCAAAGGAAGCCGACAAATTGGCAATGCCATCCGGTACACCCAAGCGCTTCGTTTGCGTCTCTACATTTAGCGGAATTGTAGCGACACTAGAACGTGAAGTAAAGGCGAAAACCAACGTAGGTAGCACCTTTCTAACATACTGCACCGGATTATACCCGAATATAGCTAACAAAATAAGATGGATAATAAACATCACAATCAGAGCTACATAAGATGCTCCAACAAACTTAATCAACTTTAAAATTTCCTCTGGATTAGTCGTAGCTACCACATTGGTAATCAACGCTAAAATCCCATAAGGAGTTATCCTTAACACCAAGGTCACAATTCGCATGACGACTGCATAGACAGCGTCCACGATCTTGCGGAATGTCTCGGCTTGCTCCGGTTTTTTTCTGTCTAAACCAAGCACAGCGACACCGATGAATGCTGAGAAAATAACGACAGCCATAGTTGAGGTACTGCGTGATCCAGCCATATCAGCGAATGGATTTGTTGGAATGAAGTCTAAAACCTGCTGTGGAAGCGTCTTGTTGGCCACATCACCCACACGTTCCTCAAGCTTTGCCCCCCGTTCCTGTTCCTTCTGACCTGCTTCGATCTGGATTGCTTTCAGATCAAAGCTAAGACTGGTTACGATACTGACTGTTGCAGCAATAGCTGTCGTGATCAACAGAACACCTATAATAAGGGCGCTCATTTTACCCAAATTTTGCTTGCCCTTTAGTTTCATAATAGCTGAAATGATAGAAACCATAATGAGCGGAATGACGATCATTTGTAGCAAACCTACATAACCCCGTCCAACAAGGTTGAACCAATCCGCTGATTTAGTTAATACATCAGAACTGGATGTATAAATTGCCTGCAATACAACCCCGAACACAAGTCCCAAGCCAAGACCCGTAAATACTCGCTTCGTAAATGAGACATGCTTCTTTTGCATCCATAGAAGCAACCCTATTAATGCAAGCATAACCACAACGTTAATAATAACTTGAAATGTTTCCATTGCCATCTCCCCTTAACTAAATTATGTGTAAAAATAACTGGCAATTCATTACTGACGATATTATAACATAATCCAACTAAATTGATAGGATAAATTATTGTTTTAATTTGAGCCTATTTTTTCACAATTATCTACAATTACCCCCTTATCCTAAATATATTCATACTCAATGTGGGTATGAATGCCAATATCATGTCCCATTCTTCGACTCCAATTGTATTACCACCAATGTAAATGAGCTGTTCATTCATCTTTTTAAGAGCGGATTTGAGAATATGAAGCTTGTGAATATGAGGTGGAAAATGAAAGGAAAATGGGGCATCATTACCGGAGGTACTAGTAGCAGCGGGTTAGCAGCTGAGAAGGAGCTTGCGGTCCGGGGCAAATATGCCAATCGCTCCTGGTTATTAGCTGCAAGAGGTGGATAGCTTATAGCTTATTGAAAATAATATCAAAATAATAGAGGGTGATTAATTCATTACTGAGCTAATCACCCTCTGCTGCTATTTCATTATGAAGTGTAGGATTTCACTACGAGCACAACCATACCGACTCCGTGAACCTCCAACTTATTATAATCTAAATTCTTCACATACTCACCACCATACCGTACCTTCCATGCTCCAAGCTCGGGCAATTGAAGAACCGTATAAACAGGACTAGCGTTATACAGTACATATAAATGGAGAGCCTCATCCCCTCCTGCATGGTTCCGTAATGTATAAGCCACACAATGGCTGGGGGAATTCTCAAATATTAAGTTCTGACGAATCTCCTGGGCCTCTCGTAATGAGAATGCTGGATGAGCTTTACGCAGCTGAATTAGATTCTGCATATACTCAACATCACTTTGATGGGCGGCACAACGCTCCCAATCCAAAGCATTAATCTCATCTGGTGACTTATAACTGTTCTCTACCCCATTCTTACTCCGCATAAACTCCTGCCCCGCATGGACAAATGGAATCCCCTGACTCGTTAAGACAATCGCTGAAGCAAGGCGATGCATACTTCGCCGTTCATCATCAGATTGTCCTTCAGTTGAAAGCACAATTTTGTCCCAAAGGGTATGGTTGTCGTGACACTCCACATAATTCACGGTTTGCTGAGGCTCGAAGGCAAACTGTCTTAGATTGCCACCATAATTAATACCTCCGACAATCCCCCGCCTCACGCTATCCTCTAGTCCATCACCGCCACTGACAAATCCTTTGCTGCTTGATATGAAAATATTGCCTTTGATCGCATCGCGATAGTCATCATTAAACTGGCCTATTCTCTCGAGTAGAACAGCATTTCTCTGATTGGCTCGCTGTCCTTCAGGTAATACCGTATCGTTCATCATCCAACCTTCCGCAATCATGATGAGCGAAGGATCCAATTCGTCCAAGTTACGTCTAATCTCATTCATCGTTCTAATATCGAGCAGGCCCATTAAATCAAAACGGAAGCCATCGATATGATATTCACGAGCCCAGTACATAATAGAATCAACAATGAATTTGGAGACCATAGCACGTTCCGATGCACATTCATTACCACAGTAGGCGCCATTCGAGAATGTACCATCTGGTCTATATCGTAAATAGTAGCCAGGAACCAGCTTCGTAAAATTGACCAAGTAACCATCATAGACGTGGTTGTATACCACATCCATTACGACACGCAAGCCACGGTCATGAAGTGCCTGAATCGTCTGTTTCAGTTCGTTAATACGAACGGAAGGAGCATAAGGATCGGTAGCATAGGACCCCTCAGGAACATTGTAGTTTTTCGGATCATATCCCCAGTTGTATTGCGGTTGATCTAGCTTCGTCTCGTCAACACTTTGTGTTGAATAATCATAGATCGGTAGTAGTTGAACATGAGTTACTCCTAGTTTAGAAATATGATCCAATCCTGTGGGGATACCGTCCGGTCCACGAGTTCCACTCTCCGTTAATCCCAAGTACTTGCCCTTATGCTTAATACCACTTCGAGGATGAATCGATAAATCTCGAACATGTAACTCATAAATAATGGCGTCTACAGCTGCTCCAGAGAACGGCGGTTTGTCTTCAGTCCAATGCTCAGGATTTGTGCTACGGAAGTCGAGCACAACTCCTCGATCACCATTAACACCTACAGCTTTAGCATAGGGATCAACCGCCTCATTATACTGATCTCCCACCTTTACGCGATAAGTATAATAGCTATCCTTAATATCGCCTGAAACAGATACAATCCATGTTCCTCGTACATCCTGGGCCATTGGCAGTACATTTGTAGGCTGCCCATCCCATGAATCATACAATATGACATAGGCCTCCGAAGAAGTTGGCGCCCATAACCTGAACTTCGTCTCTTCGGGACTATAGGTTGACCCTAGATCATCACCGTCATAATAGAACAGATCATCAAATTTAGGATCAAACACCGAAATACCGTTTGTTACCTCAAGATCTCCATAATGAATCGGGATATCGCTTTCCCTCTGTACCGACATATGATTCACTCCAATCGTATAAATGTAGATAAAGTTACGATACGGTTAGTTCATTACTTCATGTTCGGCAAAACATCCTCGGTATATGCCCTTAGAATTTCACCAACACTCCATGCCTGAGTGAAACAACCTCTTCCTGTGCAAGGAAAGTCTCCGTCAAATATCTCAGCAATTCCACCAATACAACCATCTTGCATATGATCTTCAAACAATTCACACATCTCTTTGGCTACCTGCACAGCCTCCACCGTATAGTTATTCACCTTACAGTAAGCTGTAATGAAAGCGCCCAATGGGAAAGCCCAGACCGTCCCCATATGATACGCAGCATCGCGATCAATGAGCTTGCCTATATACTGAGCTTTATAATCCTTGTCTTCATGTGATAACGAGCGCAGCCCGTAAGGAGTATACAAATGTTTGTGCGTCGTTCCGACGACCGCCTTCGCCTTTTCCTCTGATAGCATAGTGAAAGGCAATGATACCGCCCAAATTTGATTCGGACGAATCGCGTTATCGTTTGTTAGATTCCCATTACCGAGATCTACATCCACTACGTCGAACAAACATCTCTTCTCTTCATTCCAGAAACGCTTATTGAAGGAATTGTAGACGATGTGAGATAGTTCATCATATGGTGATGATTCCCCAAAACGTTCCGACAGATTACCCATAATGCGCAACGCATTATACCAAAGTGCATTGATTTCAACAGGTTTGCCATGCCTCGGAGTTACAACCCAATCTCCCACACGAACGTCCATCCATGTAACTTGATCTAAGCCACCACCCGCGCAAATAAGCCCATCCTCGTCCATCCTGATCGAGAAATCGGTACCTGTTTGATACGCAGAAATGATCTCTTTTAGTTTGGGATAAATGACCTGTTGAATAAACTTGTAGTCATCGTCTCCTCCGGTATACTTCAAATATTCATAGACCGAGTGAAAGTACCAAAGTGATGCATCAACTGTATTATAGAGTGGAGCATGTCCATCATCAGGGAACATATTAGGGATTAGTCCATTCCGTACATACCGTGCAAACGATTCAAGAATTTCCCGGGCCTCTGCAAACCGTTTGGTGCAGAGCGCTAGACCTTGAAAGGCAATCATCGTATCGCGACCCCAATCGGTGAACCACGGATAACCAGCCAGTATCGTCTTTAGCCCCGTTGATTTCCGGTCCACAATGAAGTGGTCTCCCGCTTCTACTAGCCGATTCGCTAGCCGATCATCGTATCCCGCCTGGTGAACAAGTTCATTCATTCTTTGTTTGTATTCCTGGACAATGGTCAACCCGTCCTTATCTTCCAATGATTCTATGGAACACTTTACATAGAATGATTTCTTTTCATAGGGTTTCAGGCTGATGTTAATTTCATAAGGAGTATAATGATGATCCACGCCAAGGAAGCCATTGCGGTTCTCAAAGGCGTAGTAATGGTTTTCTTCATATGTATAATTCGGCGTGGCCATCGTTACTGGCAATGTCGAGCGATCTAAATATTGACCTGTCGATGACATAAAGAATATCGTTAAGTCGGGATTATCGCATGGAATCAGCTTCAGAACGTTTCCAGTCAACTCCTTGTGAAACTTCAAACTCCCTTTTTCAGAGACGTCACCTGGAGAGCGATGGTTAAAAAGTGGAACTATATTCAATTGCATGGGCTCACTGCCACCAGTTACTTCGTAACATACAACAACTGTATTATGTCCGTATTCAAGTGATACTGTTTTGCGAATGCTAACATCCTCAACTTGATAGTGATATTCAGGTACAATATCCAGCTTAAATTGTTTCAAATGTTGCTGGCCGTTTTTCTCCCAATTGACGTATTGTTGAGAGGTTAGATCATAGACTTTGCCGCTAATCTGTACCTGTTCCTGCGTTCTAGTGAATACCAAGACGCGATTCACAGGGGCTTTCGTTGAAGACACCAAATAACCATGCGACATCCGGTACCCTCCACCTGGAACTGAATGGTTGGCGTAACCTCCGATTCCATTGCCGATCAGCCACTCTCGCTCATTTCCCTCTTGAATGCTTCGCCATGCACTACGTCCTAAAATGTAAGCTCTATCCATATAAATTCCCCCTTCAGGCCATCGACACTATTCCTAATAATCAGACAAAAAAACGCTTACTTCCCTATATGTGCTGCATTATATCATCGTTATTTCGTTTAAGCAATCGTTTGCACAAAGTTGAAACATCTATGTTCATTTTGAAAATATTCTCAATTTTCATTCTATCCTTTATAATGAAATGGATCTTTTGCACTAATTATTGTCCTTATTTCATCCTTAGATCAAATCAAATGGAGGTCATCATGTACTGCTATAACTGTGGCACAAATGTTTATGAAGATGATAAGTTCTGCGTAAAATGTGGTGCAATCGTAAAACCTCGTCAAGAGAGTAACCCGGATGTCCCTGGATTTCTCCGAACTACCACCCATGTAGATCAGGAAACAAATGAACCTGCTACTCAAAACCTTGCCGAAGATTTGAAACTTTTTGTCGGTCCGAGGGCGAGTGTGTATGCTCGGAAATGGGAAGAAAACAGCCATTGGAATTGGGCTGCTTTTCTATTTGGTGGGTATTGGTTGCTGTACCGGGGCATGTATCTCTACTTACTTATTTACATAATAGGTGAGGCACTAATACTGAATATTGCCAGCTCTATGTATCCAAGATTTTATTTCTCATCCGAAATGGTCATTGTTTTACTGTTTACTAATCTCATAACTAAGATCGCATTTACTGCTATTGCTAATAAATTATATCTACATCATGCTAAGCGAAAAATAAATGCAATCAAGCTACGCCATCCTAAGGATAAAGAGACCTGTGATGCAAAGATTGTTCAAGCGGGTGAAACAAGCTTGTATATTCCTATCGCACTTGCCATACTTCCTTTATTAGCTGCATTTGTCGTCATGCTGTTCAGCTTTTTACATACATATAAACAAGTCAATCTGGATATTCAACAACATAGTCAACAGGTAAGTCGATAAACCCAAACAGTAAATGGTACTCATGCATTCATTATCCGGTTGGTTGGCTTTCCCCTTGAGCATCATATATAATAATATTATGTTTTTATTATTCTATATTTTAAAGAAAAAAAGGAGAAGATGTACAGAATGGAAAGTGACAGGCTTTTGGTATTAAATTTGGTTTTGATCGTCATCCTTATCGCACTGACAGCGTTTTTTGTAGCGGTTGAGTTCGCGATAGTCCGTGTTCGTGGTAGTAGAGTGGACCAATTGATTGCTGAGGGGCGCAAAAATGCGCTTGCCGTTAAGCAAATAACCTCTAATTTAGACGGATATTTGTCAGCTTGCCAATTAGGAATTACGATTACAGCTCTCGGACTAGGTTGGCTTGGGGAGCCTACAGTTGAGAAAATCATGCACCCCGTATTCGAAAGTCTAAATGTACCTGAAGCATTAAACGGTATTCTATCTTTTATTATTGCTTTTGTTATTATCACTTATCTTCATGTTGTTGTGGGTGAATTGGCACCAAAAACAATCGCGATTCGCAAGGCAGAAAGTGTTGCGATGATTACAGCAAAACCACTGATCCTCTTCAATAAACTTATGCGTCCCTTCATCTGGACCTTAAATGGATCAGCTAATCAGCTTGTTCGGCTCATGGGTATCAAGCCCGCCTCTGAACAGGAAGAAGCCCATTCCGAGGAAGAGCTTCAAATCATTATTAATGAGAGCTTCGAAAGTGGAAATATTAATCAGAGCGAATACGGATATGTGAATCGTATCTTTGCTTTTGATAATATGCTCGCCAAAGAAATTATGGTCCCTCGCACCGACATGGTGTGCTTATATACAGATAAAACAAGAGAAGAAAATTTAGAAATTATTAAAGAACAGCAATATACAAGGTTTCCAGTTGTCTCAGGCAGTAAAGACAATGTGATTGGTACGATCAACACAAAGAAATTCTTTCTCGCTTATGAGGATAACCCAGAATTAGAGGTCTCTTCTATCCTACAGCCCGTTATGGGTGTGTCAGAAGTTACCCCAGTAGATCAGCTATTAAAACGGATGCAACGAGAAGGAACCCATATGGCTATCCTGATCGATGAGTATGGCGGAACTGCTGGACTTGTGACCATTGAAGATATTCTCGAAGAAATCGTCGGAGAAATTCGTGACGAATTTGACCAGGAAGAAGAACAGCCCATCGAGCATATTAGTGAATATCATCTAATCGTTGACGGTAAAGTTACGATTAACCAGATCAATGACCTGCTACACAGCGATCTGGACACTGAGGATATCGACACCATTGGTGGTTGGTTATATGGAAATCACCCTGAAATGAACGAGGGTGAAACAATAGATCATCAAGATTTGACCTTCAAGCTCTTGGAGAAAGAGCCTCATCGTTTCCGAAAACTTGAAATATTCAAGAATGTTACGGAAGAATAAACACTAGCTAAAAACCTCAATCCCTAAAGGATTGAGGTTTTTATATGTTCATGAACATTATAAGTTCATCTTCTCTTTAATATTAGCTACTTCCTTATCATTAGGTCGTTCGGCTCCGTATCGAACTCTATAATAGAGGCTGACTAGCGGTTCTGAAGATGATCCCCGTTTTCCTCGTATGGATTTGGCTTGAGATGATATTTTCTTAGGTTCATCCTGTTCCAACCAGTTATTAAATTCTCTTTCCTGCTCTATGGGAGTTAGATGTGGCTTGAGTTCATATCCCGCACCTAATTCGGAATGCAACAAACGGCGATATAAATAACGTACGCGTTCCCTATTGTCAGTCATATCCTCCCAGCGTTCGGTGCGCCTCCCAATCCAACTGAGGGGACTACGGAAATCTTGCAGCTTCTTAGAGACACGATCCCATGAAAAAATGTTCTTCTCTTCATCTCGATAGGAAGTATTCTGCTCTTCTTGTCCGCGGCGCCGAAGCAACCCTAGCAGAGAATCTATGCTCTTTCTCCAGATTCCACCAACATTTTTATATAACCAGTATATAAGCAATACTAGCAACCCAGCGACAATCGCCGCACCAACAACATACGCCAATATATTTAAAATCTGTGATAGCATCCCCGGAGGCTTCACATCCTGTGGGAGAAATGGCTCCATCTGAGGGATATCTGTAACTTCTTCCTGAATTTGTTCTGGCTCCTGTGGAGACGTTCTTGTTAACCAACCAACGACCATCTTTACGAATCCCCATAACACACTGCTAAGCCACTTACCAGCTCCCGCTGCAAGCAACATGGCCGCAATAACAATGGCTGTCATATAAATACGGTTATGACGACGCAATCTCCTGGGAAGCATCGGTTCTGATTCACCCGACAGCGTACTGTAGCGTAAATGTCCCTCATTCATAATAAATAAAGTCAGTACGAGCGTAGCTACGCCCGTCCAGGTTAATAGAGGCATCCAAGACGCCAATCCTTGAAAACGAGGAAAAAGCAAACCCGACACTAAATATAAAATGACTCCCCATCCGTATAGTTTGTACTCGTGTAGACGCGTCCCTACAGTCATCCCCTGCAAAGCACAAAAAGCTCCAGAGAAACAAACCCATAGAAGCATTACCCATGTTCCATTGGCAATAGCTAAGCCAAACAGTGTACCTAACAAGATAGCAGTACCCAACCTCTTCCACATCACTCGGAGATACAATCGTAGCATCACACCCCCAAATGAGAGCAACAACAAACCACAGCCCCAAATGATTGTGATCGACCCGCCAGGCATCAAGTATTCAGCACCCACTATCCAAAGCGGTAAACACATTCCTATTTCCATCAGGCATGATAACCAGAGTCTAAATGATCTTTGGATATAAACGGAGGCATCACTTTTCACGATAAACTCCCTTTCATAATGAGCTACAGATGTTCCAATTCTGCGTTCATCCCTAGCTCGATCATAGCACACTCTCGCTAAATAACGAATAATTTGAAGAATAAAATGAAGTAAAAACTAAATAACAAAGAGACTGAATTAGGTTCATCCTAGTCCAGTCTCTCTCCATAAAACTCTTGTTTCTCAACTTACATAGCCGGAATTTTATTATAGACTAAGTGGCTCACACTAGCAGGATTCCTTCTAATTTCATTCTCAAAGTTAACAATCTCACGCAATCCATCACTTAATGAATAAGTGGGGTTCCACCACAATAGACTTCGGGCCTTGCTATTGTCCAGGACACTGTGTTCAATGTCTCCTTTCTGATGCGGCAGAAATTGTATCGTCACACTTGCATCACATAATTGCTTCAGTGTCTCGATAACTTCCAATAATGAAACTGCCTTACCACTGCTTATATTCATAATCTGCTGCGAACCTCCTCGTAGTGCAGCAATATTGGCTTCTGCAATATCCTTAACATATATAAAATCACGTGTCTGTTGACCGTCTCCATAAACTTCGAGTGGTATTCCTCCCAAGATTCGTTCCACAAATGCCGTTACAACCCCATCTTCTCCTGTACGAGTGTCACGGATTCCATAAACATTCGCATACCGAAGAATGGTATAATCTAATCCAAAATGATGTGAATAAGATTGAATATACATCTCCGACACTCGCTTCGATAACCCGTAGAAGGATAGTGGCTCTGTCTCATGGTTCTCTTCAATAGGGATTTGTTTTGGATTACCATAGGTCGCCGCTGAAGAAGAGAACACGAACTTCTTCACACCATAACGTACGCACTGCTTCAGTACATTGATCGTCCCCATAACATTACAATCTGCGTCTTCCACTGGATCTACCAAGGAATACCGAACGCTAACCTGAGCTGCTAGATGAATGACATAATCTGGTCGCTCTTCAGCAAAAATAGATTCAAGTTTCTCGATATCACAAGTGATATCCACCTTGTAGTAGGTAACCAACTTTTCTACTTCTAGGCTCTGTGATCTGTTCCTCTCAGTGCAGTCGACAACGACCACCCGATCGCCTTGACCTATAAGCTGATTAACCGTGCAGCGGCCAATAAATCCCGCTCCCCCCGTAACAAGCACTTTCATATCGCACTTCTCTCCCATTCTAACTAAGTCATTTTCCATTTAATACTGTATGACCTCGGGAGGTGAATTATTCTTATTCTGTTATTACAATCAATACATTGACAATAATCTGTAATTTTTCTTGTATAGTTCTAGTATCAATAGAAGTAACTCATCCTATTGTTCAAGGAGATTAACAAACTAATGATCAATACAAGTACAAGGAAAAGCCGCGTACGATCCGGGTTACTACTATTACTGACATGCATTGTCCTCTGCCTCATCATAGTGGATTGTCGAACTATCATCACGCGAATCTGGAACCCTTCACCCCTAACACTGAACATAAAAGATGCTGGCGCCAAAGGTGATGGTGTAACTGATGATACCGCTATCTTCTTAGAAGCCCTGCAAGAAGCAGCCAGTCATCGGAATGGAGGTCTTGTGATCATTCCTCCTGGGATATATCGCATAGACCCTAAAGAGGCATTGCCACTAAGCAACAATGTTCATATTCAGGGGATGGGACAACCTATTCTACGTTTCGATGCTCAAACCTCAGAGCATTATGGATATGAAGCGTTCATGGTATCTGGCAGCAATATTACCATAGATAGTATTACTATCGATGGTAATAAGCGCCTGATTCGAGGAGTCGGCATTCATACTGGTTCCACTGACGTAAAAATTGTAAATACCTATATCCAAAATATGAGCCAACCCGACGATCCACAGAACCCCCTCTATTCCGCCGTTGTCTCAGGTATTATGATATATGGTCACACCGAACGAATTACCATTGAACGATCCCATATTACAAACATATCTGCTGTAAATAGAGAGCCTGTGGCCCGTGGTATTATGGTCTGGAGCGAACCTGGACAACCTATTGCTAGACAAATTCAGATTATTGGAAATACTATTTCACATATAACACCACGAGAAGATGCTGATGGGATATTTTTTGATAAATCACCTTCGAACTCAGGTCTCTCTGATTCCCTAATTGACCATAACTTATTTCAATATACAGCCAAAAGAGGTATTAAAATCGCAATGCCAGGAGTCACTGTTAGCAATAATCATATAATCAACTCATATTCCGGAAATAATCATTACTTATTCCCGGTGACTGATCCCCTTCCACAGGACATGTATTCAGCTATCTCCATCTATGCAGACCATGTTACTGTATCGGGGAATACCATTAATGGGATCGGTAGTTATTACAGTGCAATTGAAGCCGACCTAGGGCCTTTAAAACATATTGTCATTACTGACAATTCTATCTCGGGAGATCCAAATGCAATGGTGCCTGATACAAGTGGAATCCGGCTTGGTAAAGTGACTGATTTCCTCATCACAGGAAACCGGATCAAATATGTAGATACGGGAATTCTTTTTCAGGATGAAAATGATATATCGTCTATTCCCGAAAGCTCCGTTGCAAATAATATACTTAGTGATGTGGGAGTTGGTATCCGCCTTCCGAGGGAATCCGAATCCCACCCAAAGATTCGTTAAACTGAAGAGCAACAACTGAACCCGAATCTCTGTTGATCCCCTTGGATTGCTCGCGTTGCAGGACAACGCGGATTGTTTGAAACAATATCTTCAGGTCCAGTAGAAATGAATACCGCTTAATATACATGAGATCGTAACGAAGTTTATCGCAAGGGATTGTTGAGTAGTTGGCCATCACTTGGGCATAACCCGTTAAGCCTGGTTTGACCATCAGGCGATAGGTGTAATGAGGGAGCTCTTCTTTAAACTGTTCTACGAAATATCCCCGCTCAGGTCTTGGACCTACCATACTCATATCTCCTAATAAGACATTGAACAATTGTGGTAGTTCATCAATCCGGGTCGCTCGGATAAATTGTCCCAACCTTGTTATCCGGGCATCCTGCTCACCTGCCAATACAGGTCCTGTACCTGCTTCAGCATTATCAACCATACTCCGAAATTTAAATAAATGAAAAGGCTTCTCATGTAGACCTACCCGTTCCTGCACATAAAGCGATTTACCCTTTGAAGTCATTGGAATAACTATAAACATAAAGATCATTATAGGTGAAGTTATCACTAACAGGAGCGAAGCCATCACTAAGTCTGACAACCGTTTAAGACACCGTTCCAGTAAATTAAGCTGTGGCGGCATGATGGAATAGACCAGCAAATCGTCAATTTGTTGCGGCTCGGCGTCTCTTAAATACAATTCGTAGAATTCTGGTATAAGCACAACTTCCATATTTCTAGCACCTGCCAATCGAATCAACTCCGATTTCACCCAAGGCGAAATTCCTTGTCCCAATAAAAGCACCTTCAGATCACGATCTTCCCACATATTTGCCGGTGGCAGGTTGCCTGGTTCATTCCACAGTGTAACTATCTTCCCAATTCGAAACCAAGGAGTCCCTTTATAGAAAATCCGTTGCAAGATATCGGCATCGGCATTGCGATCATTAAGGATAACTAGTGCTTTTTTAGTACTACAAACTTTACTCTGTATATAGAACAAGACAAGGCGTAAGCTAAATGACAAGAAAAGCTGGCTTATGATAGCAATCAAGAGGATTCTTCGTGGTAAGATGAACGACTTCATCCAGTAATTTAGTACAATGAGTCCAGTTGCAACAAACAGTTGTGCAATAATCAAATTAAACAGAAATTGCGAAGGCTTCCTACGACCTGCAAAATCATACAAATTGAAGCAGTAATATGTCAGTATCGTAAAAAGACCAAGCCATGGAGCGTAAACAAAGAAAGAATCCCATTTCATAAAAGGGACACTGAGGGAATATCTCAATTCATATGCCAAAACATAACTTACATAGATTAATAAACAATCCAAAGTTAATAAAATAACCTTCATCCCACTTTTACGAAACAGCTTAATCATGATTTCACCTCTAATGTTTCGTTATTGTCACCCTATCTTGATCCAACTGGTATTCGCGGTCGCACTCCTTACATTTCGCATGCCCCCCACGAAAAGCCAAGTTTACCCCACACTTACAAATCCATCCCACCTGTCTAGCTGGTGCCCCTGCATACAATGAATATGGGGGAATGTCACGTTTAATTACCGTACCTGGCGCTACAAAAGCCCATTCTCCAATCGTCACTCCGCAAACAATCGTAGCATTTGCCCCAATAGAAACTCCACGTCCGACGACTGTTTTCTGATAATTGATGCTCTTATCGCGCTGGAAGGCTGAACGAGGATTAGAATCATTGGTAAAAACCATGCTAGAACCGCAAAAAACGTCGTCATGCAAAATAACTCCTTCATACACGGATACATTATTCTGAATTTTGACTCCATTTCCGATGGATACATGATTGCCAATGTACACATTTTGTCCTAGACTACATTCGTTTCCGATAATCGCTGATGATGAAACATGTGTAAAATGCCATATTTTAGTACCTTCACCAACCTGAGCTCCATGATCAACAATGGCGGATGAATGAATATATACATTCATAGTTACACGGCCTCCTCGCCACTAAAGTTAGTACTGTCTCGATATCCAGAGTCCGATCTTCTATTTGAATATCTGTTATAACTTGTTATATTCGGTTGTCAGTTGTTTTAGTAATCAATCATAAAAAGACTTTACCCCGTAAATTTAGCCGGGATAAAGTCTTGTTGTTAAAAATATATTTCTTCAACCTACTTGTTCTTAATTAAGAATGACATTAATGTTAGTAGTTTTGGAGGTCATAATTTTGTAAGTGGTACCTGTGATATTATTTCCAGAAACGATAATATTCTTCTGATAATATCCCTGAATATATGTGGTCAGATCAATACCCACGCCTCTGTTCAAAGTAATCATATTATCCTTAATTTGCCCTTGATCCGCATTTTGCCAAGTCCAAATTCCTTTATCTCCATACATAATTGTATTAGAGATCACTTTGAAGTTGCTGATACTCCCCATTCGGATTGCTGTCATTCCTATGAGGTTACTCTTAACACCCATAGCAATATTATTGCTCTGTATAACAATATTGTTGACCTGAACTGCGGCACTAATTTCGATAGCCCCATAAAAACTACCTACACCAAAAATTTTATTACTCACCACGGTATTATTGCTACCATAGATACTGATAGCTGAATACATATCGGGGGCTAGACTACCTTTGTTCGTCCCCATATAGTAATTGTTGTTCAAGTAAGGATTTTCAATGGAATTACCTATAATGTCGACCCCTTGTGCATATACTTTGATCGCTCGCTTCGCGCAGTAACTAAATCGATTACCTGTGATGATGCTTCCAACATTCTCGCCCTTATTGTTGTCTAGTCCAGGGTCCTCATAGTGGATGCCGTCACCATCATCAGCAGGACCAATATGATGAATATAACAATTCATGATCGTAACCTTTTTGGCAGCCTTTTCCGTACTCCCCCAGGTTATGGTCAAATAGATCCCTCTGGCTATTAGGCTGCCGGCCGTCAAATTACGGGAGATAACATTCGATACTTCGGTGTTGGAAATAGTGATAGTATTCGAATTTCCGTAGACGATGATACCACATACAACTCCTACGTAATACGGGCTATTGCGATCCGTGCTATGAGTAGCGTTTGCAACAAAAGCTTCTTTAACTGTAACCTGTGAACTGCCACCGCCAATGGCCAATACACGATTCACCCGATTGTTTCCGTCTAATGAAACACCACTAATACTAATATTTTTACCGGATACTCTTACCATTTCCCAGCCGAATCCAGTGTTTGCCGCTCTAATAATGGAACTTGCACCATCGCCAGTAATAGTTGTATTACTACTAACTATTAACGTCTTTGTCGGATTGACCATATACACACCTTTTGGAAAATACAGAGTCTCACCACTCTGCGCTACCTGATTCAACGCCTTTTGGATAGCTGCCGTATCATCTGATACTCCATTCCCCTTCGCTCCAAGCTTCGTAACATTGATCATGGTCCTTCCCTCCAGTGACAAGAATAGTAAGTTATTCTATAACCATCCTATTTTAGTTAAAATTCTATCGTTAGTTTAATTTAATATGAAAATAGGATTTGAGAGAAGGGGTATATTCCTCATTTAGCTTGCCTCATCTTTTGCGGATAAAAAAAGGTAGAAGGAGAATCATCTCCTTCTACCTATCTTTGTCTTGTAGACAACACTATATAATATTCATCAGTTCGGGAATAATCATCCATTCAATCCCGTTTCCTCTATCTTGCAATTGCTCTACGGTTGCCCGAAGCTTATCGCCTTGATGACAAGTGATAATCAAATAATCCGTATTGGTGATTCCCGCTTCAATCTCTTGCTCCAGCAAGCGAATCATAGAAACAGATCGATCCAATACGATTCTTGCCATGACATCCAGTAAATGATCTAACTGGTCTATGACGGCTTGTGGTTCCTTGCGAATAGGAATTTTTGGTCCATCAATCAGTCGTGCATTACACAGAAAACCTGTCTCCATCCCATGCCGCAAAGCATAGGCAGCAATGGCAGCCGCATAAGAAATTCCGAGCTCAATGCGCTCAGGGTCTGTCACGGTTCTCCACATCGAATCACTAACCTCTAAATTTACACAGATCATCAGTCTGTGGTCTGCACTATAATCTCTCTTATGTACCTGCATAGTCCCCGTACGAGCCGTTGCTTGCCAATTAATTGATCCTAAGCGATCACCGGGACGATATTCTGTAACACCTGATGTAAGAAAAGGATCCTCTACGATCCATCTGCGCACTGGGATTTGTCCAATCCAACTGTGGTTCGGGAGTGGCAACTCATCCAAATGAATGACTTTGGGATACACTAATAGCTCTAATCCTAGGGGAAATTGCTTAACGTTATTTCCCAAACCTAGAGGGTCACCGGTAGTCATCGTAACCGATTCCAAACGATATAACCCCCTACGAGCACATGTAATTACATGTCGTCTGGTGACTTGACGATAAGGTCGTAGATAGAACAAACTGATATGATTTTGATAGATATCTCCTGTATGAATATCCAGATTGCTCTGAGAACCAAATATCAGTCCACTTGCCATACTTGATTCCAATCGCAACCAGGGCAGCGGCAACAGCTTTTCATTCGTGATCACTTCGATCATCTCGATGCTCTCACCCTCGAACACTGCCTCCTTCGAGAAATATCGTGAGTATTTAACACCCTTCAGCGCCCATGAGCTATAAACTACGGATAGAATTAATAAAATACCGCCGACGCTGATTATAAACCAAGTCAATTGCATATCTTAATCCACCTACTTGCCCTTTATAATCGAAAGAGGCTCTGCCGGTACTTCAATTTCATTCAGAACTTGCCGAACAATATCTTTGCTTTGTTTGTCCTCAGTTCTTATGCTATGACGGAGCAGTAACCGATGGGCAAGCACGGGTTCAGCTATCGTCTTGATATCGTCTGGAATCACATAATCCCGCCCTTGCACCAGTGCATACCCTTGAGATGCACACATCAGCGCAACGGCCGCGCGTGGACTTGCCCCCAGTCTAACCTCCGGATGTCGTCTGGTGGCTTCGACAATCCGTATAATATAGGACAGCAGCTCTTCTCCGATGTTAATCCCTGCAGTAAACTTCTGGGCTGCAGCAACCTCTTCTCCAGATGTCATCGGGCTCAGACTGGCGAGGGGATTACTCTCGCGGAAACGAAGCAAAATGTTCATTCCTTCTTCATAAGTGGGATAACCCATTGAAATTCGGATCAAGAATCGATCCAATTGCGCCTCCGGTAGCGGGAATGTCCCCTGACTATCAATAGGATTCTGGGTTGCCATAACAAAGAACGGAGAAGCCAGAACATGAGTAACACCATCGATGGTCACCTGGCGTTCCTCCATACATTCGAGCAGACTTGATTGCGTCCTTGGCGTCGCTCGATTGATCTCATCGGCGAGCAATACTTGAGTAAACACGGGACCCGGTCGAAATTGAAACTCGCCTGTCTTCTGATTGAAGT
The DNA here is from genome assembly GCF_014639155.1 of Paenibacillus segetis. NCBI lineage: Bacteria > Bacillati > Bacillota > Bacilli > Caryophanales > Paenibacillaceae > Paenibacillus > Paenibacillus segetis. Next base: position 9,621 of record NZ_BMFT01000005.1, on the reverse strand, counting down.
AATGAATTCCGCTTAGATCCGAAGGAAGTAAATCAGGTGTAAATTGAATCCGCTTGAATTCGCCATCAATCGAGCGAGCAAGCGATTTCGCTAGCATCGTCTTCCCTGTACCAGGCACGTCCTCAAGTAGAACATGTCCATTACCGAATAAAGCAGCCAATAATAAATCGATAACCTCTTGTTTACCGACGATCACTTTACCAATATTCTCACGGATTCGTAAAACCACATCCGCTGCTTCCCTCAGTTCCATTCAGGCACCGCCTTCTATAAAAGTATGCTAAGCCAAAATATCAGTCTCTCATCTATTCATCATAGCAAAAAGATCGGGATGTTTATAGCAAATCAAGCACAACCTATAGAAATCAAAGGCGCCCTTCCTATAAAGAAGGACGCCTTAAATGAATTAATGAGCCGTAGTTGCTATTCCTGAAACCAAGCCATCTATCTCGTTAAGTAATGACTCCGTACACTTGAACAATGCTTCAGCATCTACAGCTCCTAAGTAAATATCCCGAAGCTGATCGCGAGTCTGCTTAGCCTGAGTCAAATAAGCAGTCGATTCCTTCATGGACGATGTGTATCGTGCCTTTACATCCGCAACCTCGAGCGCATATTTCTCATCAGTGCCTTCCGTTATGGCAAGTTCATATACATCAAGAATACTATCGCCTTCCCGCACCGGATAGTGCTCATGCGGAGCTGTGCTGTCGAAGATGGCTAAGCTTAGCTCAGGGAAAATCAACATATCTAGACTGTGTGGATCGAATCCGCAGTGGTAAATCTCCGTATCGATGCCTCTATCCAAGGCAGAATTAGCGATCTTTTTAAATAATGTTGATTTGCCCGAGCCAGGCCGACCTTTAACAAAAATACGTGTCTGTAATTTATCCGTCAGGTTGGGTACAAAATCAACTGCACCACGAGAGGTTGCCGCTCCTAGGAAACGGTGGGTTGCTACACTCACTTTCCCTTCCAATTGGGGGATTAAATACTCATCTCCCCACTCCTGTGCGAGCTGATCCATAACTCCGCGGTCCAAATTATCGATGTAGAATTTCTCCCACTCATCATGAATGCGCAGTGTTCTCAGAAATGTCTCATAGGCTTTGACATGGAGGTTACTTATCTCACTTTCTAGTATCGCGATAGTCTCGGAGTTCTCTGCAATTTTTTGCGCATCAAACGTTCCGCGAATATCGAAATAACGGATTTCCGTTCCCTCAAGAATAAAATCGTCTGACCAGGCATCGCTGTCTACCAGTCCGATCCTTGCATCCTCTAGAATGATTCCCTCCAGTAGATCACTTTCCAAGGGCTGGTGAATAAGCTCTAGATTCCAACCACGCGCAGTCCACGCCGAAGCGATTCCTCCAATCAGCGCTGCCGTTCCTCCAGGATATCCCTGCACAACATATATCGTGTTCAGACCCTGATATACTGACTTCACCAAACTATGCAACCCATCCGCAGTATTTCCCCGTGCAAAATAATGTTTGACCTGTTCCGTCATTTCCGTCAAACTCCCTTCCTTGTTCCGAAAGTAATGAATACCTTACACCCTATGCAAGAGATTGCCACTGTGTGTTAGCCTATATGGTGGAAAAGAAAGTATATGTTATCGAGCATGATTTAAATATGAAGATGACTGAAACTGGTATAACCTTGAATTACCCCTGCAGGAACCGATGTAAATCAACTACCGAAGACATCGCGTATTGTATTTCAATGGGATTTCCGTCCTGAAGTATGACCAAACAAGGTACACTGGATATTTTCCATGAATCGCGTAAGAATGGAGCGTAATTGATATTTATTTTGGATACCGGAATGATTGTTCCTGTCTCCAATACGATATTCAGCATCTTTTCCGTGAGCTTACAGGTGCCACAAAAGGGAGTAAAGAAGAATAATGCCTCTTTGTCACCACTAGGTTTCTCCTGTTGAGGACGATTAATCCATTCACTTTCTGTTATCTCAGGAATTGTAATGTCATTCACCCTCCTTCTATTGTCCCCCTCTATCCCGATAACTTTTGGGTGATACTCCAGTAATTTTCTTGAAGACTCGGGAGAAATAAAATGTATCCTTGTAACCTAGTAGTTCCCCAATCTCCTTTACGGTCATTTCCGTGTTGAGCAAAATATTTCGTGCTTCTGCGGCCTTAAGACGGTGAATAAATTCATTTAGTGGATACCCACTGTATTCATGAATAATTCTTCGTAATGTAGATAGGGATATATGATGCTTATTAGCCATCTCTTCAGGTTCAAGAGGTAAGTAAAGCGATTTCGATATATCCTCGATCACCTTAAGCACAAACGTTTTTGGCGCCCCCTCCTCCTTACCGTCAGATCCGGCAACCAGTTCATACAAGAATGATTCCAACATCATAGAAGCACGATCCAAATTGCTTGGTACCCCACTTTCTATGAACATGAACATCATTTCCATCTTGTGAAATAGGGCGCCGTCAACCGTTGCCTTATGGGTCAGAGCCGGGGAAGATAGCCAGTTCTCCAGCCATTCGTTTACTCTCTCTCCTTGAACTGTGAAATAATATTCATCCCAATATCCATTGTCGTCCGGACCATAATTGAACACAGCTCCAGGGAATAGACAGAACCAGGTACCTGCCTCAACTCTTTGTCGCATCCCATCATTTACCTGATAATATCCCGTACCTTCCGTAATCACCACAAAAGCCCAGTCATTAAAAATAGCGTCCACCCGTTGCAGTGTTCTTCCAGGCAAATGACCGCCATTAATTACAATAAGAGACTTAACCTTCAGCTTGCTTGAATCTACAATGGAATTAAAAGTGCGAAGTGGACGGGAACTAATCATATAGTCCATATACTTTGTCATCCTACACATTCTCCCTTTAATGTAACTGTGCTAAATTAATGTTACTTGAATAAATAAAACATATCCATGAAAAATGATTGTTCTATTGTAGCAAATCTACATGGATAACGAAAGGATGTAAACGTAAACATGAGCCAACTAAGAATAGGTCTTATCGGTAACGGATCCATTTCTGAATCACACTTGTCAGCGTATCAATCCAATCCAAAGGTAGAATTAATTGCAATTTGTGATCTAAACGAAGAAAGAGCAACGGCAGGTGCTAAAAAATACAACATTCCTCATGTATATACTGACTATCGTGATCTGTTGGCAAATCCGGAAGTGGACGCGATCAGCATCTGTACTTGGAATAACTCACATGCCGAGATCAGTATCGCAGCTCTTGAAGCCGGTAAAAATGTGCTGTGTGAGAAGCCGCTCTGTAAGACAGTAGATGAAGCATTACAAGTTGAGGCTGCAGTTCGCCGCACTGGAAAGTTGCTCCAAGTGGGTTATGTCCGTCGTCATGCATCTAATATTTCCGTATTGAAAAAATTTATAGACTCCGGTGATCTAGGTGAAATCTATTTTGCCAAAGCAAGTCTAGTACGTAGACTCGGAAACCCTGGTGGATGGTTTGCTGACAAGGAACGTTCCGGAGGGGGACCACTCATTGATATCGGCGTTCATGTCATTGACCTTTGCTGGTATTTGATGGGCAAACCAAAAGTGAAGTCCGTAAGCGGTAATACTTACAATAAACTTGGTAATCGTTCAAATGTTGAGAACTACGATTTCTATAAAGCGTCCGATTTTGATGCATCATTCAACACCGTCGAAGATATGGCCAATGCCTTGATTCGTTTTGAGAACGGAGCCTCACTAATGGTTGATGTCAGCTTCTCACTTCACGCTAAACAGGACTCGGCATCCATCAATATTTTTGGTGATAAAGGTGGAGCTGAAATCGAACCAACGCTATCCATTGCTACTGAACAACATAATACGATCATCAATATTGAGCCGCAAATTACGACTCCAGGTTTCGACTTCCAAGGAGCTTTTCAAAATGAGATCAATCGTTTTGTTGACAGCAGCCTAGGACTCATCGATAACAATTGTCCTGTCGAAGACGGTGTTGAGATGATCAAAATACTAAATGCCATTTATGAATCTGCCGCTACAGGCCGTGAAATTCAATTTTAAAGATACAATTTGGATCAAAGGAGGCTAATTAAATGAAACTGCAAAATAAAATCGGTGTTATTGTCGACAGCTTTGGCATAGGTGTAATGGAAGGTCTAAAGAAAGCCAAAGAAGTAGGAGCCGAAGGGGTGCAAATCTACGCCGTATCTGGCGAGATGGATCCAGCGGTGTTGACCAAGGACAAACGCAAGGAACTTCGGAGCTATATTGATGGACTTGGATTAGAAATATCCGCCCTATGCGGCGATTTGGCTGGCCACGGTTTCCAAGATAGTGAAGCAAATCCTGACAAAGTCGAGAAATCCAAGCGCATTCTTGATTTAGCACTTGATCTCGGCACTTCCATCGTGACAACCCATATCGGTATTGTTCCTGAAGATTCAAATAGCCGAATTTATGACTCCATGCAACGGGCAGTCGAAGAATTAGGCGTATATGCCAACAGTATGAATGCTTATTTCGCCATAGAGACTGGTCCGGAACCTGCCGCTCATCTTAAAGCATTCCTCGACACGATGACTACTAAAGGCGTCTCCGTTAACTTCGACCCTGCCAACATGGTTATGGTAACTGGCGATGACCCTGTTCAAGGAGTCAAGACACTACGGGATTACATCGTCCACACGCATGTTAAAGATGGCAAACGTATGCGTCTTGTCGATCCTAGAGATGTATATGGTTATCTTGGTTACGGCGGAATGTCTCATGAGAAGATTGCTGAAATGGCTGCAACCGGTGCAGCATTTGAAGAAGTGCCACTAGGTGAAGGTACAGTAGATTTTCCTGCTTATTTCGCCGCTCTTCAAGAAATCGGATATAACGGATACTTAACAATTGAACGCGAAGTCGGTTCTTCTCCAGAAGAAGATATCCGTAAAGCCGTACAATTCATCCAAGGTTATCGGAAATAGACATAAGAACGGAGGAATAAGACATCATGAAATTAGGAGTAAGCTCTTATAGTTTGTATCAGGCTATGGAAGCCGGTAGCATGAGCATTCTTGATGCGATACAGTGGGTGGCAGATAATGGCGGAGAACATATTGAGATCGTTCCACTACTCGGATTCGATTTCGAAGGTAATCCTGAGTTAGAAGATCAAATCCGCGAGAAAGCTGCGGCTGTGGGAATCGATATTTCCAATTATGCGATTGGAGCCAACTTCATTACGGACACAGAAGAAGCATATGAAGCAGAAATTGCTCGCGTTATTAGCGAAGTGGATCGTGCTAACCGCCTTGGCGTAAAATTGATGCGTCATGACGTCGCTTCTCGCCAAGATACATCTATCGTGAATTTCAATGCGGACTTGGACCGTATCGCCCTGGCTTGTCAGCGAATCGCTGACCATGCCAAGCAATATGGAATTATCACAAGCGTAGAGAATCATGGTTATTATGTTCAAGCCAGCGATCGCGTACAGGCTCTAATTCACGCTGTAAATCGTCCAAACTTCAAGACGACGCTTGATGTCGGCAACTTCGTATGTGTGGATGAAGATCCTGTATCTGCTGTGAAGAAGAACATTCAGTTCGCTTCGATGGTGCATATCAAAGATTTCTATATTCGTCCTGCACACCGAAATCCAGGAGATGGCTGGTTCCCAAGTGCTAGTGGAAACTTCCTCCGTGGTGCGATCAGCGGACAAGGAGATCTTGATCTATGGGAAATCCTCCGCATTGTGAAGCAATCCGGCTATGATGGATATATTTCCATTGAGTATGAAGGTATGGAAGAATGTACAAAAGGAACAAAAATTGCGCTTGATAACGTGAATCGCATTTGGAATGAGGTTTAATCTCGAATTAAAGGGGCTAACTAAGATCATAACCGATCTTAAGTTAACCCCTTTTTTCTAGTCATGATCCACAAGGCCGTGCCGTTACCGTTTCTCACTCAAAAACATTCTTCTCTCAAGCATGAGAACCGCCCGACAAATTTAGGCCAATGACCCCGGCGATGATAAGCATTAAGCAGACGGCCTTCATCCATGTGAGCTGTTCTTTAAAGAGTAATATGCCGATTAATACGATCAATACGGTACCCATCCCCGACCATATCGCATAAGCGGTGCCTACATTTAATCTTTTTAGTGAAATGCCTAGTGAACTGAAACTTAGGATATAGAAAATAGCCATACCAATAGAAGGCCATAGTTTCGTATAACCCTCCGATAACTTCATACATGTTGTGCCTACTACTTCAAATACGATAGCTAACGCTAGCCACAAATATGCCATTCCCACCACTACCTTCTTTATTCTATTTATAATCACTCTTATCCTTACAGATGCCTTCAAGCAGAATATTCACGACTTGTGTGATACCTTCTTTAAAAGTCATTTCTCCATTCTGGGATACCTGATATTCAATCAGCCGATACATGGAACCAATATACATTTGCACAAACAGGTCAAAGCTGAATTCCTTCAAGACCCCCTGCTCTACACCTTCATCCACCATTGATCGAATACCGCTCCAGCCTTCCCTCATATATTCATCAGCACATTTCCACGCCTCTGGATACCCACTACGGAGCTCATCTAGCAAACGTACATCTTTCATCGCAATGCCACCAGGCAAAATGATCAGCGCTTGCTTCAATTTTTCGAGGGTAGTTAAGGAAATGTCCTCCCTAATAGCAGCTTCAGCAGCCCGCATCTCCTCAATAGATTGCTTGACTAGCGCCAAGACTAGCGATTCCTTGGAATCAAATTGCTGATATAGCGTCTTCGAACTGATTCCCAACTTTGAAGTGATATCTCGAATCGAAAACTTCAACCCGCGATAACCAACCTCGGTGGCAACAGCCTGAAGTATACGTTCTCTCATAATTAAAATTCGACCCCTTCATTCTATCCGTAATTGTACCTATCCTTCTGGTAGTGTAACCACTCAATTCAAACTAATAAACCTCGAAATAAAGAAGAATGGATTCTTCAGCAGAAATAAAATATGGAAAACAAAACAATTTATTTGTTTTCCATCGTATCAGATTCATCATGAAGTGTCAAAATTCAAGTCTTCTTCCAATCAGATAAAAAGAAGGCTGCCCCTTCCTACAGGACAACCTTCTTGAGATAAATTTTTAAGTCAGTGCGTTCGCAGTTACAATAGACTGATAAGTTGCATTGACATTAAGCGGTGCCGTTGGCACACCGTTCTGGTCAAAAATCAAACGTTCTGCATCCAATTCTTCTAACGTAGAAACGCGACCTTCCACGTAATCCAAAATTCGATCTCCAGCGGATTGGATCCGGGCCTTTAATCCACCATAGCGGATATCAAGCACTTCCCAGCCAAAGGCTTTATAGGTGAGCATCCATATTTTGCGATGAGCCAATCTAAGCTCTTCCACTAAAGAGATCAATTGGGGTAACTCATTGCTGACGATCGAATTCAATTGCATGGTTTGTTTAGCGTCATAATATCGTTTGATCCTTACGCCCAGCGTTGATTTCATCGATAATACCGCAGCCAATTTCTCATAGCTTGCGAATAACTCATGGAATGGAGCTGGCATGGTCTCTTTGCATGCACGCCATTTCTTCTCCATGTCAGCATAATATCCCGGTAACATAGCCTCGGTATCTGGCTCAATGTGCCCATCAAGCAAGCCTATCATCAAATCCTGCCATAGTAAGAATTTAGAAGTGTTAGCCATCCAGTGGTTACCTTCATCCACACCTGGAACTTCATCCATATATTTGAGCGAGACCAGCGGTTCAAATAAATCCAAGCCAGTACAAGCCTTCAGACGTTTGGCTAGATGCTCGTCATCTACTTCATCTCCATACCCGTGTTCTGCAAACAACTGCAGTCCAGCTAAAATAACAAGATGATTCGTTTCATTTCCATTGTCACCCCAAGCAGTCGAAAAGACTTCTTTCAGTCCTTTGTTCTTAGCGGCTCTAAGCGCCGGATGACTTATAGTCCATGTCTTACCGTAATTTGGAACGATAGAATTCCACATATGAATTCCACCTGCAAAGATCGGCAGTGAGCCGAATTTTAGGTGCATATCATATATTTTCTCGTAACTTGCTTCATCACCTTTGCCATAGTCCCAATATACGAACTGAACACCTTCAGGAATTTTGTCCATGTTCTCGTCCGAAAAATCAGCATTAGGGTTATATAAATGTCCCTGATAATCGTTGGCGAGCAGATTGAAATACATGTCGCTCCAGATCATCGGATGCAACTCATATTTATTGGTGATTTCTAGCACCTTGCTTACGTGTTCATTCATAATTTCGAAGCGGTCTCGGAAACCGTGCTCGCGTAAATATCGTCCCAATCCAACCTGGAAAGCCTCATCCATACCTATATGAATCCGTTTCGAACGAAATGTCTTTGCCGCTGTACCTATCATTTGCTCAATAAATTCATAAGTTTTTGGCTCCCCGGGGAGCAGGATATCGTTATGATCCTTAATCTGACTGGCATAATCCCACTTCAGTGCATGAGGTAAGTGGCCCAGCGTTTGTATGCAAGGAATCATCTCAATACCGAACATATCAGCATAATCATCACAATCACGTAATTCCTCTACGGTGTAGCGACCACGCATGTAACCAAAGTAGGGCAATTCTTCAATTTCATAAGTATCTTCGGTATATATCATCAGACCGTTTAGGCCCATGACCGCCATATAGCGGATAAATTGCTTAATTGTATCCACTTTCATAACACCATTGCGGGATACATCCAACATCGTACCATTAAAATCAAATCTTGGAGTTTCTGTTACCTCAAATGAATCGCCTTCTTTGGCGTGCTCCACAAATAATCCGAGCGCACGGTAGAAATGAATCTTATTCTGATATTGGATACGTCCCTGACCTTCGTGTAGTGACACCTGAAGAGGACCTTCTTCTTGAATAACTTCAACGCTGATTCCTTCAGGATGAAGCTGAAAACCTAGCATATCAGCTAACTGAGCTACGCCTTGCGATATCTCTTGGGTCACGCCGTTCAAATGTATCTTCACTTTCTCTACCTCCTCTAGTCTAATTGTCCTTTTTACTATGAATAAAAGGAGGCCCCCTTTGTCATCGCAAAATAATGACTTAAAAGCCCCCTTTTAGTTACTTAATATAGACGAAGACCTGTCGTCACAATCTCACATGGACCAACCATCATAGACAAACCACTTACGGCATTCTTAGTTAGAGGCGGCATCGTCTCTTCCAAGATCGTTGTTTTGTAGAAGTGTTCACAAGGAATATCTGTACTTAAAGTAAGCTCTGTTTGTTCTTTGCTCATGTTGTACCAACGTAGCATGAGATCTCCACTCTCTCCGTTCATCTTCATGGAAGAGAAGGCAAGCTCAGCACTTTCCCATTTAAATGGCGTATATGCTGGAGAAATTGGTCCCTCATGAACGTCACTTTGGCATACAGTCCAAGGGACCTGGAACTGATATGCTTCAGCATAAGCGCCAGAAGTCATACCGTCTCCAGTGTGTGGAATGAGCTCCATATGGACAGTGTGTTCACCAAGGCATTGTGCTTCTGGTGTAGGGAACAATCCCCAATCGCCTAGTTCTCCCACACTGCGTAG
>NZ_BMFT01000001.1:3082066-3087034 GCF_014639155.1 Paenibacillus segetis | reverse complement strand
TTTATTTTGTTGAATTAGAGTCAAATATAGAAGAAAGATTAAAACGGAATACAACGGCGTTTAGACTTGATCAAAAACCAACAAAACGAAATGTTGAACAATCTGAAATGGACTTAATCAAAACCATGGAAAAACATAGACTCAACTCTAACGAAGGAGAAATTACCAGAGAGAACTATTTGAGAATTAATAATACAAATTTAAGTGCAGATGAAGTCGCAAGACTTATTAGAGATACATTTAATTTATAGTACGTTGTGAGTAATTCAAGAAGGCGCCAACTTCTTATAACACCATGTTCACGCTTCGGCGGACAAGCCGCCTCGGTCCAGCAGGAGTTAGGAGCGATTCGGAGAAGTAGCTTCAGTAGTAGGGAAGCGGAATTAGCCGGGCACATCCAACTCCCTAACCGCATCGCGGCCGCCCTCCGGGCTTAAGGGAGTTGGACGTCGTGAACACATTTACGTTATCTGAAACATCCGCATAATCATTTAAAGGATAAATTCAATAAATCTAGTGAGAAGGTGTAGTGAAATGCTATATGAGAATATTTCATTATTCAATCACAAAATTATAATGAATGAAATGGTAACTGAAAGTGAAGAAGAACGTTTAGTTGAATCAATATTATCTAACTGTGAGAATCAAGTCGGTGAACTTGCTATCTGGAATAAGAAACATAAATTTATGTACCCTCATTTTTTATTGCCATCGTATGAAGAAAGTAATTTAGAACGAAGTAAAAAACTCAGACTTATCACAGGGGAACTACCAAAAACATTTTTACTGTCACATAATGCATACGAGCTTGAGGCATTAAGGATTTTGGCTATTCGAAAACACGAAAATGCTAAAATCAATGAATTACTAGAAGCAACCACTAGAAGATTGGAAAACACGTGTTTCGGACACTTTTGTAGTGAAGGTGAATGCCTATGGTTATCTTTAGTAGTTGTACGATTTTGGAATACATTTAAGCCTTACGATCTCGAAAAAATTAATAACATGCTGCTAAAAATCATCGACCATATAACTAATACAACTAAACGTGCGGTACCGTCCTTCTACTTGTGGCTTACGTTATCAGAATTAGCCGATAATAGTGAATATGCTTTAGAATTTATAAAAAAGAATAGTCGGTATTTAGTGAATCAATTCCAAAAAGGTTGGATTGTGAATCCTAAAAACGCTGACAGATATAATCCTTTAAGAAAACATATTATTAAAAACACTTTGATTAAAACGTCTATGTACCAATATATGAAAGATGCAGAAGTGCATATAAGTAATGACGGAAGATGTTACGGAAAGTAATTATTATTAGCTATTTCATGATGGCGGATGCATCAGATAACACCGTATTCACGCTTCAGGACTACCGTCCCTTGGTTGTCAGATGTATAATCATGGAAGAAGCTCAGACAACAAACGACCCAGCCTAAGATAAGAGCTATCTAGGGCTGGGTCGTTTCGTGAATACGAGAACGTTATCTGAAAGATACGCAATGATTATTTTTGAAGGGATGATTTAATTGAAGCAAGGGATATTAGTTTTTCTAAATGGAACTTCAAGTTCTGGAAAGACCTCCATATCGACTGAACTGATAAATCAGAAAGAGATTCATTTTTATCATTTATCAATTGATGATTTTTTTAATAATTACAATGAATTTATTAATAATAAATTTCCAGACGAACCTCCAAAAGAAATAGATCATCAAGTTGTCTCACAAATTCTTGATGATTCCATATTATCAGTGTACCATTCGACAATTAAACTGTTATTAGAATTGGGTTTTAATGTAATAGTAGATACCGTAATCGACAATGACAAGAGGTTTAATGAGTTTCTTGATCAATTTTTCGATCAGCCTACGTTATTTATAGGTGTAATATGCTCGAAAGAAGAACTCATAAGAAGAGAGCAAACAAGAGGAGATAGAAAGATTGGACTAGCAGTTTCACAGTTTAGCAAAGTATATTGCTTTGATGAATATGACCTCGAAGTAAATACTGAAGAGATGAATCCAATAGAATGTGCCGAAAAGATATTAAGTTTTATTAAGTCCAATAAGGAATACTCGGTATTTAAGAAATTAAGTAAAAGAAATGTTAGTGTTTCATAGAAGGCGTATCCATCAGATAACACCATATTCACTCATCGGGCATTCGCCCTTGGTCGCCAGGAGCAATAGCGGGAAGCTGAATCAGAGACAACCCGCACCGGCCAAGATAGGAGCTATCTAAGCCGGTGGGGTTCGTGAATACATAACGTTAGGTGAAATCAGCACAAATTATGATTACAAAGTACAACAGTTCAAGAATGAAGAACATTTACTTTAATATATTCTAGTTACAATGCATTTTGAGAAAGGAATTGTTCAGATGAGTAACATTGATAAACGAAATAAATTCGAAGAAGAAGTATTCACTTATCAAACAACTATAGACAACAAAGTCTTCATTTACTGGATGGGCAAGAAAGTTACAATTCTTTCAGGTAAGGCGAGTGATAAATTTTTAAAAGTAATAGAGGGAAAGGATTACAAGGAGACACAGTTAGCGATGGCTAAGATTACTGGAAACTTTAAACGTGGTAATGAGAAAGATAATAAAGCAAAGTATTGATTTTTTTAGGTGACTCAGGAGGGCGCTGACATCACTTAACAGAGCATTCCTACATCGTCGCGTAAGCTCCTTGGTCACCAAGGGGATATTCGGAGAAGTGGATTCAGGCGACACATTCAACCGGATAAGTCTGACGACCCGTTCCCTACGGTTACTTAAGCCACTTGAACGTCAGGAATGCACAAACGTTATCCGAAATCTCTGAAAACCTAATATTATTGGTTTAATTGTTCCTACTAAAAGAAGGAAAAAATTATTTTAGAATAAAAATGATATCCTATCATTCGTTTTCAGGGAGGAAAATTTATTTTGAACAATCACTCAACGGAACTGGACACTAAACATCAACTGAAATTCGGAACGACAATTCAAGTACGATTAGTTTCAGACTTAAAGAAATCACAAGAATATTATCGTGATGTTTTAGGATGTAAAATTGATGATTGGGGACATGCAGAACGGGATGGAATGATTGTTATCTTGCAACAAGCAATTTCCCATGAAGATGTTAGACCAAATGCTCCTTCAAAGAAACGAACTGATTATCCAACTGAATGGGAAGGACCAGAATATGGATGGGATACATTTATACATGTTGGTTGGAATGATATTCACGATTTAACTGAAGAAATTCGAAACAAAGGTGGACTTTTTCCGAATGAGCCGGTAACTGGGTCTCACGGTAATTGGGAATTTAAAAACGTTTATCTTCAAGATCCAGATAAATACACTATTGTGTTGGGTGCAATGAGAGAAATTAAAGGATAGTAATTTTGTTTGAACCGCTCAAAATGAGCGGTTTTCTAACTTTAAGAAATGATTGCTTAATCAGGAAGACAGAGACTTCGGATAACACCGTATCTTCGCTGCGGGCTCTCCCCTTGGTTCGCAAGAAGAGGTAAGCAGAGAAGTGGAATCAGCTCACAACCCTGCGAGGCTAAGTCCGTTGGACCCGGTCGCATGAGCTCCCTTAAGCCTCTCGGGTACGTAGATACCATAACGTTAGGTGAAATGCGAAGAAAAGGAGAAAAATAATGAGAGTAATCAAGCAATCCACAAATTCAAAAGGAAGCTTTAAACAAATTCAGAATCTTGTGAATAATTTTCCTTCTATTATTAATTTAAAGATTAATGAGAAAACCAATTGCTCAGAAGAAATTATCTGGCTATCTCCACTGAAAAGTGACAAGTATGCTGAATACAGAGATAAAAATTTTCTTGGAATTATTGGCCATGGCAACTTATGTGGTGAACTGAATAATTTTTGGCCAAGTAATGGTCCTCAATGGGATGGTTTGGCTAAATCAGTGTCCAAAGTATTTCTAGTTGAAGCAAAAGCAAATCTACCCGAATTGATTTCCTCTCCTAGTAGAGCAAAGTCAATGAAATCAATTGAACTTATCAACGCTTCAATAGAAAAAACCAAAAGCTTTATTTCTGATGTTGAAATAAATGCTGACTGGACAAAGAGATATTATCAATATACAAATCGACTTGCTCATTTATATTTTCTTCGGGAGCAAGGAATCGATGCATATTTAATTAATTTGTATTTCATAGGAGACAAAGAGGTAAATGGTCCCGAAACTGAAGCCGAGTGGGTTATTGCTAAAAATGAAATGGAAAGTGTACTTCATTTACCTTCAAACCATAGATTAAGAAAATATATATTGGATATTTATATTCACGTAAATGAGATGAAATAGATTAGTAAGTATCTCTATGCACTTCACCTAACACCACATTCACGCATCGAGCTGTCGCTCTCGGTCTGCGGAGGCAAGTCAGAGAAGTGGATTCAGCAGACAACCCTGTACCGACTAAGATAAGAGCTATCTAAGTCGGTGAGGGTTCGTGAATACAAGAACGTTAGGTGAAAGTAATGCAATACTCTATATTGAGGTGACTCGTTGATGTCAGAGGAAATACAGGAAATAATAATCTCGATACTAAATCGAACAGTTCAATTTGTTCGACTAGCTGGAAATTCTTTGATCTTGTATTGCGATTGTGAGCCTGGAAATCTAAAACAAGGATATAGTATCTGGCTAGAACCGACATGGCATATAAGGAATAATGTAGAAGTGATAACAGGGTCAAGAGCAGCTCAAACAGAAGACGAAACTGAGCATATAAATATTTCAAGGCAATTAAAACAGTTATATGGGAATCGAATAAAGAGATTAACTATTGAACCTATTACAAATGACTTACAAATAGAGATGGATGAAGGGATTATTATTAGAACATTTGTAGCAGATCCAAGTGATGAAGAATCATGGCATATTAGAGACCTCGGTAAAAGCCTAAGAATTATTGGGAATCCTAGAACAATACAAA